>JBFYLR010000076.1:0-12842 GCA_041305305.1 Nanobdellota archaeon | reverse complement strand
GGAATAGAACATGCAGTTGGGCATTTGATATATTCAAGATTTTTTACTAAAGTTCTGAGGGATATGAAAATGCTGCCTGCCGAACTTGATGAGCCTTTCCTGAGATTATTCAATCAGGGGGTGGTTTACAAGGAAGGAAAGAGGATGAGCAAGAGCCAGGGCAACACCATCACTCAGGAAGAAATAAGCAGCAAGACTGGAATAGATTCCGCGAGATTGTTTTTGATGTTTGTGGCTTCTCCAGAGTCAGATATGGAGTGGACGGATGAGGGAGTTGAGGGCATTTCAAGGTTTGTGAGAAGAATTTTTGAATTAAAAACTGACGGGAAGAAAGACAACAAAACGGAGCATTATAGAAATAAATTTGTCAAGGAAATAACTCTAAGCATAGAGAATTTTAAGTTTAATATGGCAATTATAAAACTGATGGCTTTTCTTGAAAGGATAAAAGACAATTGTGACAAGCAGTCTTATATTGATTTTATTAAGATGCTCTCTGTTTTTGCACCACATATAGCCGAAGAGCTTTGGGAAAAGAATGGAGGAAAGGGATTTGTGTCTCTTGCTCCTTGGCCAGAGGCTGATGAGAGCAAGATTGATGAGAAACTTGAGCAGGCTGAGAAGAATGTGGAGAAGAGTGTTGATGATGTTCTTAATGTGCTTAAGATTGTGAAGGAAAAGAGCGGGAAGGAAGCTGAGAAGGTTTACCTTTATGTTCTTCCAATGGAAACCGGGAGCTATAATGCAGAGGCATTGACAAAGAGAATTGGAAAGAAGGTTGAAGTTTATGCCGTCAATGATAAGACGAAGTATGATCCTCAAAGCAAGGCTGGAAAGGCGAAGCCGGGAAAGCCGGGAATTTACGTCGAGTAAAAAGATTCTAAGGGGAATTATCAAGAAAGGGAAGGCAGAGGGGAGCAACTTAAAGTATTGGGCTTGGTTGATGCAAGGTTGGAGGGGCAGAATCTTCTTTTATCGTCTTCATAAGGTTTATAAGTTATATTCTCGTTTGTTTGTCAATAGTAAACAGTTATATGAAAGGGGGTGTGTGAATGAAAAAATACGAATTAAACAAGAGCAAAGTGCCTGCTGGGGTTAAAGCTATATCAATTCTTTATATTCTCGGCGCTGTCCTTATGGCAGTCATAGGCATATTGATGATTGCGGGTTCTGCTGCTGTGGCACCATTCCTTGCGGTTTATGCTCCAAGCGTGTCCAATCTTGATATTGGAATATTCCCTATATTGGCGGCGATATTCGGCGCTATTGTCGGATTTGGCTTATGGACGGGCAAGGCATGGGCAAGAATGACTGCTTTGGTTCTTTCCGGAATAGCTTTGGTATTGACTCTGATAAGCATTTTGGGAGGCGGTAATACAAGCGCTCCAGCTTATGTTGGATGGGTTGTAAATCTTACCTCATTAGTGATTCACGGCGTTATAATCTGGTATCTAGGATTTAACAAGAGAGCAGTTGCATCCTTCAATTAAGATAACTTTTTATTTTTAATTTTTCTTGACTTCTCTCTGACTTTCTCTCATTGAGAGTGCGCTCTCAAGTCCTCGGTTTTCACAAACCTTCGGATGCTGTGGACTTGCTCGCCTTGTGCTGCGCAGTTCCTCGCTGCGGAAAGCAGAGATATTTTTTGTTAATAGAGAAGTTTATAAGTTAAGAGATTTTAATTATTTCAGATAGTTTTATTGTGAAAGGAGGTAATGAAAATGGCAAAAGGTGCAGTAAAAGAAGTGAATTGGGTGCTTACACTCGTTCTGTCCGTTGTTTTCGGCTCACTCGGAGTTGACAGATTTATAATGGGACATATAGGACTTGGAATCCTTAAGCTTATTACAGCTGGAGGGTGCGGTATCTGGTGGCTTATTGACTTGATATTAATAGCTACAAAGCACGACTTTGAAGGAATCAAGTGGGTTTAAGCAGAAAATAAATTTTGTTTTGTTTTTTATATGGGATTCAGGAAAATAAAAGATTTTGCTATTGAGCTTTTGAGTTTTGGAAGCCCGAGAGCGATTGTGATTAATCTTGTTCTTATTCTTGTTATTGTTGCGATTGTGCCTATAGGGCAATTGCATTTCTTTCCTTCAGTATTCAAAGGAATAATTCTTCCGTTGGTTTTTGGAGGGCAGTGTCCGGAATCAGGGATTTTAAAAGATTGCAATATTTATTCGACAGGAGAGACAAGAGCGCTGTCAAAACTTCTTGACGGAGATATTGAAGGGGCGATTGCATATAATTGGCTGATTGTCTTTCTATTTCCAGTGATTGTCTTTCTAATTGTATTTAATTTGACAAAAATAATTAGAAATAGAAAAAAATAGTCCCTGCCGAGTTTATCATTGAGATGTAATTTTTCAGTTACTCGCTATATAAGCATTGATGTTCTGAAAAATAATTTTTGAGAATTGCAATTTATATTTAAATGAAATAATATTTTTCCTGTCATGAGAAGCCAACTATGCGTCATGCCGGCAAAGTGCGTGAATTGCGAGGAAGTCTTCGACATGAGTTACGACTACAAGTCTAACTATGAAACCAGCAACGAGAGAGCAAGAAAGAACAGCGAATTGATGTGCTGGGAATGCAGAAGCAGAAGATAGAAGAATAGCCGGACGACAGTTTAATCAGGGGAATCAAGGGGAAAAGGGCTTGATAAGGATGAGAGGGTTCTATGGCAAATTTTTTGGGGTTCTGGTTAAATAATTAATGAGAATGATTGGAATTCTAATATGAGCTATTGTTATCTTATCTTTATTTGGCAGAGGGGCGCTTCATGGGTAGGAAAAGGGGAGCAACTCTTTGTTATTTGCGGTGTTAATGGTTGAGAGAAGAATTATCTGATAATTTGCGGAGGGAATGGTTAGCAGGGGCAATTATTGAGGGAGCAACTTACAAACGGAGAGACGGGCAATTATTTTTCACCAACATTAATTTTATTAACCATAAACACTGTTTACAATCATGAGCGATTTTATTTCAGCATTGATTATTGCGATTGTGCAGGGATTAACTGAATGGCTTCCTGTTTCAAGCTCGGGGCATCTTGTGCTCTTTCACAACATTTTGGGATATGAGCCGGGGCTGATGTTTGATGTTGCTGTTCATTTCGGGACACTTATGGCTGTTTTTGTATATTTCGGAAGGGATATTGTGGATATTATGGAGGATTTTCTCAAGTTTAACAGGAAGAGCGCTAATTTCAGGCTTGGAATGCTTTTGATTATCGGGACAATTCCTGCCGGGGTGATTGGATATTTGTTCAGGGATTATTTTGAGGCGGCATTTTCAAGCCTTGTTGTAGTGGCATTTGGATTTGCGATAACTGCAATTATTTTGCTTATTGCCTCTCTTGATTTGAGGAAACTGACTAAGAATGCTGAAGGGCTTGGATGGGTTGGGGCTCTTGGTGTCGGATTGTCGCAGGCTCTTGCAATATTCCCCGGGATATCAAGAAGCGGGAGCACAATTTCATCAGGAATGCTTTTTGGGTTGAAGGAGAAAGAGGCAATAAAGTTCTCATTCCTTCTTGCTATTCCTGCAATATTCGGTGCTGCAATTCTTGAAATAGGAAATAACAAGCTCCCTCCTGAGATGATTTGGGCGACTCTTGCCGCTTTTGTTGTAGGTTTGATTACAATTCACATTATGCTGAAGTTTATTGCAACTAACAGGAAGAATTTGAGATGGTTTGCATTGTATTGCCTTACATTGGCGATCGCTTTAGGAGTTTATTTGCTTTTTAGATAGTTATTTCAGAGTATATAATTGCTTTTTAAGGGAAACTGCTGTTTTTTCTGATGTTTGACCAAGTTGAATGCCCAAATCCAGCCTATAGGAAGATAATAGAAGCCGGATTGGATGGGCTGATTAGGAAAAGAAGGGAAAAGGTTGAGCATTTTGTCAGCATAGATGAGCTGCCTGATAATTTTGATAAGATATTGTCTGATGCAGAGAAAGTTTTGATGAGTTCTGGAAAAATAAGTCAGAAGAGAGAAGCTGCAAAAGATATTCTTTATTTTGCTGGAGCAATTGACGGAGATTACGACAGAAGTGATAAACAAGACGAAGAGATATTTGAATTTGAGAGGGCGAGGAGCTTATCTCTAAAACACCCTTCATTGCTTGCTTATCTTGCAATTGGAAGGGAAGTCTTCAGGTTCAGAGAGCTTGGATTTCCTACAAGAAGAAGCCTTGAGGAATCTCTTGCGAGCTTTTGCATTGCAGAGAGAGACTCTCTGTTTCATTCTTATGAGCCTTCGCGTATCTGGAGAAATGGAAGATACAAGAATGAGGTAATAAGAAATGTGCATGGAGACTTATTTGTCAGGCAGACAGATGTTTCTGGAAGATATTTCAAAGAGAATACTTTATTTGGAGAGGAAGAGGTTTTTGATAGTATTTTGAGAGACCCTCCTTCTGCAGGATTTGGAGCATATCAGGATTGGAGCGGATTTTTATTAAGCTTGCTAAGGTATGCAGAGGCCTTGGGAAAGGAGAAAATGCCTGAGATTGTCAATTGGAGAGAAATAATGGAAAAAGAGGGAGGGCACGGAGGCAATTGGGCTGATGGGCATTGTGATTTCGGATTGGAATGGAAAATGCAGATGAAATTATTAAGGGAGGGAGAAGAAATGCGAGGGAATACTCCAATTTTTATTCCGAATGGTTACAGCGAGCACAGAATCGAGACAATTCCTTATTTCTCAAAGGAGGGCAAACTTGTTTATAAAACCAGCAAAGGCGAGAAAATTGCTGAATATGACAAAACAGATATGAAAGAGGCGCTGATTGCAAATTATTGCTATTTTGCGAGAGATAGAGTGCTGATGTACAAGATAATGGAAGGATTTATCAAAAAAACAGATTACACTGGGATTTATTAGGGGGATTTAATTTATTTCAATATTGCTTTTATACGCCTTATTCCTGCGGCTACGCTTTCTTCTTTAACTATTTTGAATTTGCCTAGTTCGGATGTGTTGTTTACATGAGGGCCGGTGCAGATTTCTTTGCTGAAGAAGCCCTTCTTGTCTTTTTTGTCTTCTATTGTGTATACTGAAACGACTTCGGGGTATTTTGCAGTTGCGAGATAGCCTGCGCCGGAAGATATTGCTTTCTTAAGGGGCATTTCTTCCCTCTTTACAGTGAGGGAGGCTTTTATTTTTTCATTAATCAGAGATTCTATCTTCTTTAGCTCTTCATTTGTCAACTTGCGGGGAGTATTAAAGTCAAATCTAAGGCGCTCTGGAGTGATATTAGAGCCTTTTTGCTTTATGCTTGGGTCGTTTAAAATACGGCGGAGAGATTCATCAAGCATATGTGTTGCTGTGTGGAGCTTCTTTGTCATTTCTGAATTATCTGCAAGCCCTGACTTGAATTGTCCTGCCGATGAGGTTCTGGAGAGCTCTTGATGACGCTCAAATTCTGTATTGTAGTCTTTTTCGTTGACTTTTATTGATTTTTCTTTTGCTAACTCGACAGTCATTTCAAGAGGGAATCCAAATGACTGGAATAACAAGAATGCATCCTTGCCGGAAATTTCTTTTGATGATTTTGATATTTTCTCGAATTCTTTCAAGCCATTTTCGAGTGTTTCATTGAATCTTTTTTCTTCTTCCTTCAGATTGTCAATTATGAATTGCTTGTTTGCAAGAAGTTCTGGGTAGTCCGGATAGATTGGAAGGATAATCTCAGCAATATTCGATGTGAAGCTGTCTTTTATTCCTATAATTTTTCCGTATCTTATTGCTCTTCTGATTAATCTCCTAAGCACGTAACCTTGCCCGAGATTTGAAGGCTTTATTCCATGCTCATCTCCGAGAATGAATGTCGCCGCTCTAAGATGGTCTGCAATTATTCTCATTGGCTTCTTGTTTTCTTGTTTTGAATACTTTTTCTTTGAGAGTTTTTCTATCTCTTTGATTATTGGGAGGAAAACGGATGTTTGGTAATTGTCCTCCAAGCCGTTTAGAACTGCTAAAGTGCGCTCTACGCCCATTCCTGTGTCGACATTCTTCTGCTTCGCAGTATTATAATTTCCTTTCTCGTCCTTGACATACTGCATAAGAACATCATTCCAGATTTCAACCCAATTGTTGTCTTCCGGGTCGAATTTCTTTGGAGCTGGCTTTGTTTTGCTTCTCCAGAAGAACATTTCTGTGTCTGGACCGCATGGACCTGTTGCTCCGGCTGGACCCCACCAGTTGTATTTGGATTCAAAGACTCCGCCTTCAAGAAAAGCTATTCTTTCATTTGGGATTCCAAGCTTCTCCCAGATTTTTGCGGATTCTTCATCTTTTGGAACCTGAGAAACGCGCTTATCGCCTCCGAAGCAGGTTACAGCGAGCTTCTCTTTTTTAATTTTTAGATTTTTTGTAAGGAATTCGAATGAGAACTCTATGGCTTCTTTCTTGAAGTAGTCTCCCAAGCTCCAGTTTCCGAGCATTTCGAAGAAAGTATGATGGACTTCATCGCCGACCTCGTCAATATCTCCTGTTCGTATGCATTTCTGAACATCAACTATTCTTTTTCCGAGAGGATGCTTTTCTCCAAGGAGGAATGGGACGAGAGGATGCATTCCTGCTGTTGTGAAAAGAACGGTTGGGTCGTTTGTAGGGATTAACGAGGCGGATGGAATTTCTTTGTGATTCTTTGATATGAAGAAGTCAAGATAGGCTCTTATTAATTCTTCTCTTGTTTTGATTGTCATAATTGATTAGAATGAAGAGGATATTTAAAATTATTGAAACGACGAGAATTAACTACTATAAGAACTAAGAAGAGAGCAGTACGTGTTTTCTTATCTAAAATTTTTAATAACAACTGTATCTCTTTCGGATATTGTTAATCCGTATCCTTCGTAAAGGTTTCTAATAAAACGTGTGTTTGGGGCGATTATGATTGCATTGATATTTTTGTAATGAAGTTCCCTGAATAGGTCGCAGATTTTTATTGTTTTATTCTTTCCTATTTTAGGATTCAACTTTAAAATTATTCCTTCATTCTTACTGGATTCTATTTGCCTGCGGATTTCCTCCAATGAGGTTTCTTCAGAAATCTTAAATTCGACTGTTTTCTTGTTTTCTCCGAAGAATTTGCTTAATTCACTCATTTTATCAATTGAAGTTATTTCTATATAGGATTGTGTAATCCCTATGCAATGACAACTTATTTAAAGTACAATATCTTGTTTTTTATGATGTATTTAATATCGGGCTCGGAGGTAAGGAAGCTTGCATTAGATGGTTCAGTATCTGATTTGACTTCAGAGGAAAAGTCAAAATTCAAGATGCCTGCCGGAAAGGAAAAAGCTCTTTTGTCAAGAGGTATGGCTATTGTCGGTCAGAAAGGCCAGATAGTGAGATTAATTGATAAGGACTATGCTCAACATTTTTTTCCGTTGTCTATGAGAGACTATGCCTTTGCTGCATACAATCATATTCGAAATGGCTCAGATTTTCCGATTCTATCGGTGGATAGTCATGACGAAACTAGGTGTGATTTTAACTGCCTGGATTGTCTTTCTGGTGCAGGCAAGAATCTTCGAAAAATTTATCCCGGTTTCAATCTTTCCTTGGATTTGTACACGCACATACTTAGTGAAATTTCAGCATATTCAAAAGAAAGAGGTTTAAATCATGTGAGGTTTGAACAATCCGGCGAAGGGAATCCCGATCTTTATCCCGAGCGAGCTAGGATTCTAAGCATTGCTAAGCAGCGCTTTGGTATGGATTCAGTTTATATTAGCTCAGGCAGTCAACTTAATGAAGCGATTATATCTTCTTTAGTAGACAATGCTGCCTTTGTCAGGATAAGCTTTCCAGGCATAGGCAATCGCAGTTATGCTTTGTATTCGCGTCAAGAGCAGTATACCTTTGAAGATTCTATCAAAAGATTGGAAACACTTGTTTCTGAGAGAGAAAAATCTGGGAGAAGTAAAGATCTTCTGCTTGGAGTAAGGGTCCCATTGAGGCCGGAACATGATAGAATGTATTATGATTTTGCCAAATGTTTGAAATCTCTTGGAGTAGATGTCATTCAAATTGTGAAGATATTGGTGCCAGAAGGTCTAAACGAAAAGGATTATCCTCTTTCTGAGCAAACTCAGGAGCAGTTAAGAAAAGTTGCTGCTTTAACAGATTCTTGTTTTAATGTTAATCTGCCGAATAGTCTCGATTCGATGTATTATGGTAGAAGAATCGAGGATAGGTCAAAATTTCCGAAGCGATGTTTCAGCTCCCAAATTCAGCCTGTTCTTGCAGGCAATAGGCTTTACGTATGCACAAAAAGCGAAATGATGTATTCTCAACAGCACCAGCTTGGGGTTTTTAGAGCAGACCCTGGAGAATTATCCACTTTTATGTCTGAAGACAACCGCCAGCGAGTCTGTGCTGGACTTCCAGAGTCTTGCGAATCGTGCTGCAGTATCTATGATAATCTCTTTATTAAGGAGATACAAGATATTGCTCTGAAAACTTCTGAGAAGTTAGATTTCATGGAGATGATTCAATGAGGCAATATGATTTTTTGATGGTGCTCACGGAGAAATGCAATCTAGATTGCCCACATTGTTATCAAGCTAAAAAGGGTCGTTCTCTGACAACTGCGCAGGTGGATAGAATTGCAGATAATTTAAGTGCGAACCTTTCTAGACTTAGTCTTGAAGGCGGAGAAGTTTATATGGAGAGGGATTTATTCTATTACGCTGTTCGAAAATTCAGAAAGGTTCATGGTCCTGATTTTTTTCTGAGAGTGGAAACCAATGGGACTTTTTTTTATGATGACGAATCACATATATTGAGAGAAGCAGATTTTTTGGTCTCGATGGGTGTAAATGAAATAAAGATATCTATGGACAATTTTCATAAGTTAGGAGGGGCTGATTTGGAGAAGTTAGCTGCTATAGGTAATGTCCTAGGATCGAGGAATCATCCTATGAAATTTAAATATCTTTCATTGCATGAGGCCGTCGCTGTTGGTAACGCAGAAAGTCTGCCCTCCGCGCAAAAGCAAGTTAGAAGATGTATGAATAAACCTGACTGCTTAGACCATCCTTACTTTTTTTCAGATGTAATGGGAAATATTTACACTTGCCCTTGGAGGATTGTTCCTTCTTTTGGAAATATTATTACACACCCGCTAGACAATTTGGCTAAGGGGCTTTCTGACCCTCTTCAAAGAGCAATATTGGTGGGAGATATAAAATCAATGGCTGCGCTATCTGGAAAAGAAAGATTATATGATTTGATTAGCGGTGCCGGTGGGGAGTGTATGGTTTGCAAGGAGGCATGTAAAGATGTTAGTTAGCGAATTGAATAAAGATTATGAACTTTTTGATAGAACTCCTGAGTGCAAGAGTAGGGTGTTTGACAAACCGAAGTTATTTTTAGTATCTGGAAATGAAGTCGCGTACTGCTGGGACAATACGCAACCTCTTTATCTATTCCCGCTTAGTCTTTTGGATTTTCTTAATGCTAGACAGCCTCCAGTTGAATTACAGGTTTTTAATGCATGTTCTTCACAAGTTATTTCTACAATCAGGAAGCAAAGATTCTCAAAGATTCATTTTGAAAAGATTGACGAGCCAGCGATAGAGCATGCCCTTCTTTCAGGCAGTAAGGTTTCTGTGTTGTGCAGTTCTACAGAGTTGGTTGATGCCGATACATCTCTTTTGTCTCATGTTAATTATCTTAGGGTTAAAACGGATTGTCTTGACGGCAAGGTACTTGGAAAATTGCAATCTCTACGAAATCCTTCATTGTTACTCGGCGCAAAGATTTACCTATCTCCTGGCAGAGATTATTTTGCCTTGGCTAATGGGCTGAAATCTGCTGGCGTAGATTTTGTACACGTTTCTAAATTTTTGGAAGCAGGGGGCAATTCTTATTTAAGCGCCACGGAAAAATCAAGCATCTCTGGTTTGAAGGAGCTTGAAACTTCTGACTTTAGAGTTATTTTACCACGGGATTTAACAAAATTGCTAAATGATCGGTTTGAAATTAGCCCTCTTTTTAATAATTCTCGTTCATGTTCTTCTTCACGTTATAGAGTAGTTATGCATGATGGGTCTTTCTATCCCTGTTATACTTTGTCTGTTCTTGAAAGCGGACGTTTTGCAAAGGCAGGTTTAGAGCAGCATTTTTCAGGTGAGCCAGGTGCTTCTTGTTCTGATTGCGCATGTATATACGAGAATGACATTTTACATGATTTATTTTGTAAATTAGAAGGTGTTAAAAATCATCGTTTCTTGCTGGGGTATAAGCATGGTAAAGAATAGATGTTTATTTGGACTGGGCGTATTTGTAATTGTATTCAGTAAAGACTTCTCAAAGGTGCTTTTATTGCTGAGAAATAAAGAGAAGCGAGAAAGATGGGGGTTGGATTGGGGCAATATTGGGGGAAAAATAGAGCCTCGGGAATATTCCGTAGATGCATGCATTAGAGAAGCTATGGAAGAAGCAGGTTTGAAATTGGATCGTGATAAGCTGAAACTCGTTGAAGTGATTGAAACGCCGAATCTTGCAGAATCTCACCATGGTATTCATTTTGTGTATTGCACGAATTTAGACGAGTCCACCCCTATAAAGATAAATAAAGAATCAGCAGGATATTCTTGGTTCAATTTCAGGGAGTTGCCTGCAAAGATGATTGACAAACCAGAATTTATTCTGAGAATTAGAAAAAAAGCTATGCATGAGGGGAGCAAATAAATGCACAAGAAAGGTAATTTGTTTTTCGTGGGCGGTGCGAAGGGTGTGGGCAAAACCACTGTGACTGGTGCCGTTTGTCTTGAGCTTGCTCTTGAAAGAGTTGAAACTGGCAAAATAGTTTTTGAGTATATCACTTCTGGAGTAAAAGTTCCTTTAAATGATTATATCTGCGGAAAACTCTTGGAATTTTCTGGAAATCGCCTGGTGGATACCCATTTTGTAGCATATCCTAATCACGAAGATCCTTCTTATTCTTTTACTCGTGGTTTAGACACCTGTCATTTGAAGAATATTGCAAGATTTAACAACGTTCATTTATGTCATGTAGTTCTGTCTCCAGAAATGCTTCTTGAAAGAAGGTTGAGGGATGGTAAAAAAAGAATTACCTCGATAAAGCATGTGAAGGAGGAACTACAGCTGAGTTATAGAGCGTGTGAGATTTATTCCAAGGAATTGGGATGTGTCCCATATGTTGTAGAAAATGCTTGCCCAGTTCAAGCCAAAGAACTTCTTTCTTGTTGGATTAGACCTATTATTTCTGGCCAACAATGAGGATATTTGATTTATATCTGCTGAACAACATTGTGAAAGCTCTGAACAGGAAATTCTTTTTCCAGAAACATTCTATATTTCTTGCGAAAATTATCTTAAATCCTGCCTTTCTTAGCTGATAACGAATCATTTCTATGTTAAATCCTACAATATGCGGGAACCTGTCCTTGCCGATGAAATCGCTTAGCAGGTAGGGCAGACCAATCATATTCGGTGTTGTAAGTATTATTCTACCATTCTTTTTGAGAATTCGATAACTTTCTGAGAGGAAATGCTTTGGGTTGCCCAGGTGCTCTATAATCTCTCCGGCTAAAATGGTGTCGTAAGTATTGGACTTTAAGGGGAATCTCTTACTTAAATCAAATTTCATGTCCCCTTCAACCATGTCAACATTTATCACATTTAGTAATTTTTGCTCGAAGTACTTTGCCATCTCTCCTTTTCCACTGCCCAGGTTAACTACTTTGCCTGGCAGGACAAATCGAAACATTAGGTCATATTTTCTTTCTTTTGTTGATTTCATATTATCTAGATACACTTATTCCGCGTGCTCGTAATTTTTTAATAATTGCATTTGAATAACTGTCTAACGTGTTGCCTGTGAGATCTATTCTTCTGATTTTTGGCAAATAAAGTAACAATTCTGGTAAACTATATATCTTATTGTTTGCTAAGTACAAACATTCTAGTTCTTGTAATGCTCCTATATTTTCTGGGAATATTCTCAGACGATTACTTTCTAGATGGAGTCTTTTAAGTTTTTGGGATCTATTTTCTGGTAAATTTGCTTCTGATAGCCGATTATAGCCCAGATGTAGTCCTTCCAACAAATTAAACTGCTCAGGTAGCTCGGGCAAGGTCTCTAGTCCTAAATGCGACAAGCTAACTTCAACAATTCTCCCACTTTCAGCAAATAATCTACTTTTAATTGCTGGATCTTCAAACTCTTGCGTCTTAAAGGCATGAATAATTCTGCCTAAAATTTCTGCAGATTTTTGGTCAACCATAGTTTTTAGATGATTATAACCTTATTTATTAACCTTTCTTATTAGAACTATTCTACTGCAGCCTTGCGAGCTTTTTTTGTATTGACGCGAGCTCTTTGTCAAGCGCTGATTGAGGTTCTTCAACTTCTTTTGCGACTGGCTTTGCTGGTTTTTCTTTTATTTCCCTGACTTTTCTTGGCTTCGGCTCAGTCTCTATCCAGTGCTTCCATTCTGATTTGCCTGACTTCTGGACAGCACTTTCTATCTTATCTATTATCTGTTTTCTGACTCTTTCTTCTTTTTCCTGCTCTTCGAGAAGCTTTGATTCAGGAAGGCACTTGCTCATTGAATCAAGGAAAGCTTTTGCTTCTTCCACTTTCTTCTTAACTTCAAGCTTCATCAAAAGCTCGTCGTGCTTGAGAAGCATGTATTCCTGCCAGTGCTTTAATGTTGTGAGAAGGCTTAACTGGGTTTGAAGGAGGTTTGTTTCACCAAAAACCTGTTCAGACTGAGAAATTCTAACGTATTCGGCGCTCATTCTACTTTTTCGAAGATGTTTGTTGTAACATCTTCTACTTTA
>JBFYLR010000075.1:0-4581 GCA_041305305.1 Nanobdellota archaeon | reverse complement strand
AGAGAATCGCTTCCTGTTTTGACAAGAAATTATAAATTGCCCCTATTTCGCTGAGAAGGGCAATCTGCTCAAAGGGGTAGTTATAATTTCTCTGCTGGACAAATATGACTCTTGAAACGTTTGGGTTTTCAACTAGGGAATCAACTGCCCTCGCCATTACTGCAGGGTTATCTGCAATTGCAGGCACAAACGGGGCAGTCAGGTAATTAACATACATCACATCCTCTCCGGATTTTCTCTCAATCTCCACTGAGTAAAGTGGAGAGCCCTCTTTGAAAAGCATAAACAGAGGGAATAAACCTCGATTATATATATTTCTGTCCCGCAGTAGCAACTATTTTAAACTCCAGATTTCTAACTAACTTATGGATGAGGTGACACAGCAGGATTCTCAGGCTTCTCTCGACTCGAACATTCGACTGAGGGATTTAGAGGAGAAACACCGCCTTATAAGAGATAGAGTTTTATTGCTTGGGCAGAGCGTTATAGACGAGAGGGATAAAAGCTTCAAGGAAATTCAGGAGCTTAAGGGCACGGTGATAAAGATGAAGGATGATGTTTCGAGACTGAAGGAGCTTATGCAGAGAATGGCCGAGCAGATATCCCAGACTGCCCGAAAGGAAGAGCTTATGATGATTCAGAGACAATTGGATATTTTGAGAAAAGCATAAAATACATAGGAATTTAAATCCAATTAAATATAAACTAAAAGATAAAAAAAGAGAAAAATGGCGCTGTTAAATGATATAAAAAGGATGCAGAGTGAAGGCAGAACAGAGCAGGAGATAATTTCAGGTCTTAAAGAACAGGGGGTTTCTCCCAGAGAGATAACTGATGCGCTTTCACAATCAAAAATAAAAGAGGCAGTTTCTGCAGAAGGAGTTGATGCTGGAGCCCCATTGCCTCAGGGGGAGCAGATGGCTCCGTCAATAGGGGCCGTTCAGGAGCAATATTCTGCTTCGCCTGCGCAGGAAGCAACAGAAGAGTATGCTCCTCCTCAATATCAGGAATCTCCCCAGCAGTATGCACCGTCACAGCAGGAAGCAGCACCACAATATCCGGAGTATCAGCAATACCAACAGCCTCAGGGAGAGCAATATCCTCAGCAGCAATACCAACAGCCTCAAATGGGCAATATAAGCCCGGATACTATAACCGAGATATCTGAGCAGGTTGTAACTGAAAAGCTTGCGCCTTTAAGGAAAGACTTAGAGAAAGTGGCGGATATGAAGACGATGGTTGAATCAAAAATGGAATCGCTCGATGAAAGACTCAAGAGGATAGAGAAGATAATAGATCGCCTTCAGCTTTCAATAATGCAAAAAGTAGGGGAATATATAACCAATATTGACGATATCAAAAAAGAAATTGTTGAAACGCAAAAATCTTTCAAAGCGATGACTCCAAATTCTTCTGTTTCAAGAGAAGAAAGAGCGGAGAAGCCGAAGAAACAAAAGGAATTTCAGGAAGAATAAATAAAATATTTCTTTAAATTGTTGTGTTAAACAATTTTAATGTTTTAATATTCCATATTTGCGGAGGGATTGTTATAGGTTTGAGGTTATTAATTCTGATTTTCTCTTATTGCATAAAGCAGAATTATGTTGTTCCGCCGAGAACAACTGTTGCAAGAAGAGTAAGAGCGATGATGGAGATTAATGCTGTTCCTAAATAAAGAAGCATTCCTGTCTTGAGGTTTCTTGCGAGTTCGGCTTTTTCTCTGAGAGGGTCTTTTCCAGAGTCCACTGTTACGAGCGCAGCTGTGAGTATGAATGAGATTTCTATGAGGTAGATTCCTATTGAAATCTGAAGGAAGTAAGGAGGAATCATCTGGGTTACCTGGAAGAGGCCTGTTATCTGGGAGATATTTCCAAATCCTGCTACTGAGCCACCTTCGCCCGCTGTCGTCTGGAGTGCCTGGAGCTTGCTGAGAATTGTTGTTATCATTGTAGACAGTCCAACAACTACTCCTGCCAACAATGGGGCAAGGAAAGTCATGTTTGATTTCATGTCTGAGACAACTTCTGCTAAAAGGTCGCGGAGTCTTTGGTTTATTTTTTGAATGTTCTTTACATATTCGGATATGGACATGAGCGAACGGGCAGCTACCTGCAAACCTTTCTTTACAGATTCTACAAGGATTTTCATTGAGGTGGAGATTAGGGCAGAAGGATAGTAGATTATTGCGCCTCTTCTTGAGTCAAAAACCGCGCGTTCAACTGACATTCCAAGCTGCTGGATGTTTTGATTGACTAATGCGAAGAATCCTTCTGTTTTCTGCCCTCTTGTTGATTCTGCTACTTTTGCGAAAGCGATTTCTGCCGGAATGCCGTCTCCTAAACGATTGCCCATCTGGAAAAGTGAGTTTGTGAATTCTTCTTCAAGGACTTTTGTGTCATTTCTTGTCTTGATTAAATCTTTAGTTTTTCTTGAATAGGCTATTGAGAAGAATAGTGCGGCGGCGAGAGGGATAAACAGGCTTAGAAGGACTGCAATCGGGCCGAAAGGACCAACTGTCCCGGTATCTGATTTTACAAAATCAAAAAGCTTTGTGTCACCAAGGAAGGTGATTCCCCATTGGTTGCCTGTTGGGTCCTGATTGAATCCGTAATAGAATATGAACGGAAGCAATCCTATTATTAGAAGAGGGATTGCAACAAGGGCGGCAACCATCCAGTGCTTTCTATCTTTGTATTTTATGTATTCCGGATTTAATTCCAATACTGAAGACTCTCCGTATCCTCCTGGGCGCTTCAGAAGAACGCTTGATGTCAGATAAAATACAAGGAATGGAATCAAAATGTTGAATATTACGAAAACGTGCGTCCATTGGACTATTCCTCCAAGAAGAGCTGAGCCAAGCGGAAGCAAAGCAAGACCTAATGTTGGAAGAACTATTCCAAGCATGTATACATTTGTTAAAGGGCTTCTAATTTCACGGGAGTATTTTAACATCTTTTCATAAACGCCATCAAGAATTACCTGAAGAGATTTTTCAAGAATCTCGACTCTGCGCTGTTCTGACGGCTCAAACAAAGAAGATTCTATAAGATGGAATGCTTCTATGAATTCGGGGGCGTAATCTCTCCATTGCTCCAGATATGCTTCCAAAGAGTCTTTTATTGTAGAATATTTTCCTACTTCGACGTCATAGAAGACTTTTTTGAAATCCATTGCGAGAGGGCCTTCAAGATGCTCCGAGGCAAATGCTATGGCGCGCTCAAGGTTTGAGGTGTGCTTCATGTATACTACTACATAAAGAACTGCGGGAACCATCTGAGAGGAAGCTTTTAATCTCCAGGCATTTGCAAGCCTTTCCGGCATTGTATAGGCGTAGTAAAATATGAATGTGCTTGCAAGAATTCCTAAAAATGCAAATAGCATAAGGTTTCCGTATTCAAAATTAGGGTTGTCCATCCCGCTTATAAGGTAAATTGCGAAGGAGAGGAGAATTGTGCCGAAGAAGACTGAAAGCATTGCAACTGCTCCGAGGGTTACTGCCTGGGAAGGGGTCACATCAAGATGGGCAGTGTCGAGATGTTTTTGTATTTTGATTCTGTCTTTTTCAGCAACTTTTATCTTAAACATATTTCCGAGAGATTTCGCCCATTTTTCATATCCTGATACTTCAGGAGCCATTTCGCTTTTGAATTGAGTATATTCCGAGGATTGGACGGGAGAGGGAGAGTATGAATCTGAGCCCACTTGTGATTCAAGCTTCTTGCTGTATTTATCAAGAATTTCCTTTGTGGTTACCATCTTTTTATTGCATATATTATGATGGAGGGCGTTATAAATTATGCGATTTGCGAGGGATTATCTGTTAGAACAATGTCTGGGAGCAACTGAAAGCAGGAAAAGAGGGCGCAACTCTTTTATTTGATGGATTAATGTTCGAATAGGAATTATCTATTATCGTGGGCAGAGGGGGGCAACTTTATTGTTTTAGGGGAGATTATTGTTTGTTAATTGCAGGGGAGGAGGGATGAATGGGCTGAAGGGAAGGGCAAAAATAATATTGCGATTAAACACATAAGGTTTAAGAATTTGAGAGTTTATTGATTTTTATGAAAAGAGGGAAAAAGGGGCAGATATGGCAGACGCTTATACCCTGGATAATAGGCGTGGCTACGCTTGCACTTATTTTGATAATATTTCTTATTCTTTCAGGGAAGGGAAGCGGAGCTATAGATTATTTTAAGAATTTGATGAGGTTTGGGAGATAGGATGAGTTTCGAGATTGGGAAATTGAGGATGAATAAGAGAGGGCAAGAGTCTGATACTAGGTCGGGGGCAGTCATAGCTGCAGTTATTGCGGCGTTTGTGCTAGTTATTGTAGTTATTTCGCTCTGGTTTGCAGGGAAGGGAAATCTTTTTCCCTGGGCGCAGAATCTTGTGAGTTATAATGAGACGAAGCCAAGGATAGTTGCTGTAGAGATTGTAGGATATGACATTGCGGGTGACAAAGCAAAATATTATGATGGTTCTGCATGGAGTGAATGCAAAGGAGTAATTCAGTTGAATAGCAAGAAAGTTGATTGCGATGCAGTTTACAAGCAGTTTAGCGGATATTTCTTTTCC
>JBFYLR010000074.1:0-3700 GCA_041305305.1 Nanobdellota archaeon | reverse complement strand
AAAGAAAAAGAAATAAATAGCTTCTTCTTTTGGTTTTCTGATGCAGTTTAAATTCAAAAAGCATGATAAAGTTGTTCTGCTTGCAGACCCAGACCCCGAATATATTGAATACGAGCCTGATTTTGAAGATAGTCCTATAAAGAAAGGAATGACTGCTGAGGTAAATATGATTCTTCCAAACGGCAAATACCATGTCCGCGTTATAGACAAAAAAGGAAATGTAATAGCCTATATGCTTATGGACGAAGAATGCCTTGGTGCAGCCGAAGAATAGGCGCTTCGGCCGAGTCTTTCAGCCGAAGAATAGGCGCTTCGGCTGAGTCTTTCAGCCGAAGAATAGGCCCTTCGGAAAAACAGATTAATCAGTTTTATAAACAGCGTATTTTTAGGTTTTTAATGATAAAAACCGTAAGGAATCCATATGACTCAATAGGCTCAGTTGTAGAATTGGACGAGCCAGGCAAGCCATTTAATTCTGAGAGGGCGATAAGCAGGCGCATAGACTCCCTCAAGAACGCTATTTCAGGAATAGACTGTTTCTTTGATGCAAGCATTCCTCTGGGGTATCCTCTAAGATACGTAATGCTGAAAGAGGGACCGAGAGATCCGAGACAGTACGAGCTCTTCTCAGAATTTTACAAACAGTTTAATCCTCTGTTTATGCAGGAGAATGTCAGGATTACTTCTTGCGTAAAACATGCTCTGATACGCCTCATATTTCATGGGAGACTGGTTCTATTCAGGGAGGATGCGCCTGAGGCAAAGGCACTGGACAGGCAGCTGGATATGCTCCATCGCGCAGTAAACCGCAAGTCAGCGCATCCCAGAGGTTCATTATCCATAGGTTTGGAGAAAGAACTTGATGACGAACTCGTGTCAACAGTTTATCAGATTGCTTCAAAGCGCGAAGATATCATTGGTTTGGCTTCAAGAAGCCGCGCGCAGACTGTCACTCTTAAGAAGATTGCAGAAAGATTCTCTTCTGAAGGCAATCCTCTGCCTATAGAGTTGATAATGTCCAATCCGGAAAGTGGAGAATATGAAAGAGACAGCCTTTATCGCACGGTTGATTTGATATCAGCTATGCCTCGGGAATAACTTTCAATTATTCTAATATTTTGTTTCTCTCCAGTTAATAATAACGTTTAAATAAGCCCCGAACTAATTTAGATTATGCTAACTTGGATACTAGTAGGATTAGCGGTTTTTGTAGTTCTCATATTCATTTATTATTTCAACAAGTTCGTCGTTCTTGGGACAAGAATAGATAATTCTCTATCACAAATAGATGTTCAGCTAAAAAAGAGGGCTGACTTAGTGCCTAACCTAGTTGAGATTGTCAAGGGATACGTCAAACATGAGAAAGACGTAATCAACAAGGTTACCGAGGCGCGAAAGGCCCTCTTAGCTGCAAAAGACATCTCTGGAAAGGTAAAAGCAGGAGACCAGCTTCAGGGCGCACTTAAAACAATATTCGCTCTTGCAGAAAACTACCCTCAACTCAGGGCAAATGAGAATTTCCTTCAGCTCCAGAATGAACTTTCAGCAATAGAAGACAAAGTTGCATATTCAAGGCAATATTACAACGACAACATCCAATCCTATAACATCGCAACTGAGACATTCCCTGGAATTATGTTTGCAAGGATGTTCGGAAAATCAAAGAAAGAGTTCATAAAGATAACGGCAAAAGAAGCCGCTGTTCCAAAGGTTGAGTTCTAATAATAACTAATTAAAATGTCAGAAAGACTTTCATTTGAAGACGAAATAACAAGGAACAAGATAAAATCTTTCTTCCTCATATTTGGAATTCTTATAATTATTCCTGTTCTTGGCTATTGCATCTCTCTCGCCCTCGACCCTTCTTACTTTTTCCTGATTATGATAATTTCAATAATCTTCTCAATAAGTTATGTTCTTATCAGTTATTATAATTCTGACAAAATTGCTCTTGCAAGCGTAAGAGCCCGCCCTGCCAGTCCAAGCGAGCATCGGGCTCTCTTTCACGCTGTTGAGAACATGTCCATCGCTTCAGGCTTGCCAATGCCAAAAGTTTATGTCATGGACTCAAATGAAATAAACGCATTTGCCTCGGGAAGAAATCCCCAAAATGCAGTTATCTGCGTTACAACGGGAGCTCTTGCGAAGCTTGACAAGCACGAATTGGAAGGGGTGATTGCCCACGAGATGTCGCATATTGCAAATTATGACATTCGTTTTATGACTCTCACGGCAGTTATGATTGGAATGATATCCATAATTGCCCAGATATTCCTAAGGAGCCTCTGGTTTGGGAGCGGGAATAACGGAAGGGACAATAAGAATGCCGTATTTCTTATTATCGCAATTGTCGTAGCTATTTTAGCGCCAATTGCAGCTCAGCTCGTCTCATTGGCGATATCAAGAAAGAGAGAGTTTGCAGCAGATGCTTCAGGGGTAAAGTTCACAAGATATTCTCCCGGGCTTGCTTCAGCATTAAACAAAATCAAGCATGAGCATATTCCAGAGCAGGAGAAACAAAGATTCTCCAAAGCCACCGCACCATTATTTATCTCAGACCCATTCAAAAAGAAGTTCCAAAATATCTTCTCCACCCATCCAAATATCGACGACAGAATATCAAAGTTGAAGAGGATGTAAAAATGCAAAAAACAAAACAAAAAAAGAGCGGAGTCCCAAAATGGATATATTGGACTCCAAGAATTTTATCAATTGTATTTCTCTGCTTTCTTGCCATTTTCTCTCTTGATGTCTTCGAGCCGGGATTAACGGCAGGACAAATAGCTCTCGGTTTGTTCATGCATAATATTCCAGTATTTATTCTTGCAATTATCCTAGTCATCTCATGGAAATATGAGATTGTCGGGGGAATTGGTTTTATCTTGGGGGGAATTGTATATGTAGGATTTATTATCGCCAATTTAATTAAAACTGGTTTTGAATGGTATTATCTGGCATGGATAATGCAAATTTCAGGAATCGCATTCTTCATAGGGATTTTGTTTATGATAAATTGGTTTAAAAAATAATATAAAAAACAAAGCCCGCCCCCCTCCCTGATAAAAAATTAAAATTTCTCAACAAAACCTATCAGTTTAGTTTTGTTGTTGCGGGGAAGATTCTTCTTTTTTCTCTTCTGTGTTCTCTTTTTTCTCTTCTTTCTTTTCTTCCTCTTTCTTTTCTTCTGCAGCCTCAGGAGCTTTTTCCTGTTGCTGCTCTGCTGGTTTTTCTTCAGCAGGTATCTGTTTTTGTTCTTCTGTCATTTTATTTCACCAATTTTAGCAAACACGATCTCTTTAAATATTTTTAGATAATATTGGGATTAAAATTTTTATAATTTTTTTGGACAAATCTAAGAAAAATGGTCCCCTATATTATTTTCGTGTTCCAATACTCATTCAAGTAAACGATTTTATTGCCCTTCATCTTAATTATCATAATTCCAACCATTAAATTCTTCTTGCCCCTGTAAACATTTCTGCATTCCCATTCAGCGAACCCTGTTTTCTTGTCACCAGATATGTCACATCTCCCTAATTCAAATTTGATATTTTTTGTTTCCTTTCCAACTACTTTATCCCAGAATTTCTTTATTTCCCTGTGCCCTTTGTATGGTTTTGCCAAAGGACTTTCTTGATATGTTCCATTTTTTGTGAAGCATTCAAGAATTAAATTAGAATCCTGATTTTCCCAAGCCTCT
>JBFYLR010000073.1:0-3809 GCA_041305305.1 Nanobdellota archaeon | reverse complement strand
TAATAGTGATTATACGCCCTTTTGAGGCGTATAACAAGCGCCGATAAGCCTCAAAGCAAACGATATCGAGCGCACTCGGCGCTTCGCGCCTCGTATCTTATTAAGGCAATTTTTTTAGTTTTCATAACCCCCGCCAAACAAAGGAAGGTTGGCCTTAAAGGACCTCAAGAATTTCCAATTCTTGATGGCACCCAAGAACATAAGTTCTTGGTGAAACTTGGTTGCCTTAAGAAAAGCAAAAGTGAATCAAAGAAAATAATATATAGAAAGATAATTTATCTCTCTAAGCAGGAACGAGTAAGCTCGACTTATTCAAAGAATCTACAACATCAACTTCCTGAAAAGAAGAATCCTGCGCCCCAAAACAATCAATTGAAATAAGACTTGCTGTTTTATTTCCTATGAAAACAACGACAGGCTCACAGCTTGCAGCCTGCTCCATAAGCTGAAGAACGGCATATTGATATCCCTCCTGCCTCAATGAGTTGTCTTTATTCTCCTTGTATTCCTTGTATTTTGAAACAGCTATATAAGTCACTGCAGATAAAAGAAGAATTGAGAGCACGATTATAACCATGACCATAACATCATTTCTCTGCATACTTGCCATAATTTAACCTCAATAAATCCGTATTTATAGTTTATTATTCTGATGTAACCATTAGCCTTTTAATCCCTCATTTCTCTTTATTTTCATGGTATATGAAGTGAAACCCCTTTTTCATGAGAGATTGCAGAAGCTAATGCCTGACAAGGCAGACTTAGATGCATTTGAAAAAATAGTCCACATTCCTCCAAAGAACTTCATAAGATGCAACACTCTGAAGATAGAACCCTCAAAGTTGCTTGCAAGACTTAATGAAAAGTGGCGAGTTGTGCAACCTTATCCAAATCATCCGGAAATAATGCTTATAGAAAGCGAGCTTAAACCCGGGGAACTTGGCAATTCAATAGAGCATCTGCTTGGTTATTATTATGTTCAGGAAGTCTGCTCAATGATGTCCGTTCTTGCGTTATTGCCTGAAAAAGGAGAATTCGTCCTTGATTTATGCGCTTCACCTGGAAGTAAAACAAGCCAGATAGCTGCAAAAATGGAAAATCAGGGCACCCTCATTGCAAATGACCTAAAACTAGACAGAGTAAAAGTTCTATCTGCAAATTTAGAGAAGAATGGAGTATCAAATGAAATAATCACCCAAAAAGATGCAATCGCTCTTTGCTCCGCAATTTCAAAATCAGAATTCAGATTTGACAGAATACTTGTTGACGCACCCTGCTCAGGAGAAGGAACACTAAGAAGCTCTCCAAAAACATTCCTGATGTGGAATGAGAGAATGATAGAGAAATTCTCAAGACAACAGAAGAAATTCGTTGCCTTCGCGTTGAAATGCCTTAAAGTCGGAGGAACTTTAGTCTATTCAACATGCACCCACGCTCCAGAAGAAGATGAAGAAGTTCTCGATTTCGCAATAAAAAACTTCCCAATCAAAGTGGAACAGATAGAGCTTCCTTTAAAGACACGCCCAGGCATAACAGAATGGTATAATGAAACCTACAGCCCTGAAGTAAAGAAAGCCCATAGAATCTACCCGCAGGACAACGATAGTGAAGGCTTTTTCGTATGCAAGATGACATTAATGGAAGAAATTAAAGAAAAGAAAGGGGAATGGATATGAACTTAACAAAACAATCCGAGAAACTTGCAGTCTCTTACTTCAAGAAGCTAAAAGGATTTTACAAAGAATGGTATTATCTTCACTCAAAATATGTTGGAATAGCTGCTCTTGACATAAATCCCAAGCTTGATAAAGAAATAATGCAAATCTGTGGCTGGCTTCATGATACAGGCAAGACAATAAAAGACGAAGGACACGCAAAGAGAAGTGCAGCAATAGCAGAGAATTTCTTGAGAGGAAAAATTGACAATAAGAGATTTGATATCATAATTGACTGCATTAAAAATCATGGTTCTTCTGGAAAGCCAAAAACAATTGAAGGAAAAGTCTTCCAAAAAGCAGACAAATTAGCAATATTCTATCCAGAAGTAAGAAAAGTACTTAACAAAGCAAAAGTTCCAAAAGAAAAGATTAATGAAATAATGAAAGACCACTTCAAGAAAGTAAGATGGTCGAAGATTCAAAAAATGGCAAGGAGGCTAATGAAGCAATAAACTAACATGGAACACAAATTCATAAAAACACCCGAGAAAAGAAGAATGATTGAAGAGCTAAATGCAAAATTCGGAATAACGGAGCTCCCCTATCTTCTTATTGAAAGCGGGAAGGAGAAGATAAGGGCATTTTCAGGACATATGAGCAAGGATGAGATAATTGAGCTTGCTGGACTGACAAAAATAGAAGGAGTGGGAATATATTTCATGAAAAAGGAAAACGACGGCCTGAGATTGAGTTTTGAAGCAGCACAACTGCTTAGGAAACAGATATCAAAGAACATATTGGATATCGACGATAAACAGCTTGAATTATGGATAAGAGGGTACGATTTGGAGCTCAAAGCCCCCCAGGGAGTCTATGCAATAAGATATAAGGGCGATTTCCTCGGATGCGGAAAGTCCAACGGAGATAAAATATTCAACTATGTTCCAAAAGAGCGAAGAATTAAAAAGCCCCTAAATCAAGCATAAACATGACAGAAAAACAATATGGCGGAGCAACAGGAAGGGGCACGGACAAAGCAATAAAAGCAAATCAAAATAAGCCCTTCAAGAATATAAAGAAAACTGAAGCATCCACTGCCAAATCAAGTTCTGATAGCACATCGTCAAAAAGCGATTATTCAAACTTCATAAAAGCAGGAAAGATAGCCTCACAAGCTGTTGAATTTGCAAAAACAATTGTAAAGAAAGACGTTCTTCTTGTAGATATTGCAAACAAAATAGAAGACAAAATAGCTGAGCTTGGAGGAAAACCTGCATTCCCTGTAAATCTCTCAATAAATGAAGTTGCAGCGCATTACACTCCCTCATTTAATGACACAACAACAGCCTCGGGACTGATAAAAATAGATATAGGAGTTCAGATAGACGGATACATAGCCGATACAGCCTTCTCTGTTGATTTGGATAACAATGAAGAGAACAAAAAGCTTATTGAAGCAGCTGAATCTGCACTGCAAAAAGCAGTTGAGACAATAAAGGCAGGCATAACAATAAGAGAAGTAGGAAAAGAGATAGAAAAGACAATAAAATCATTCGGTTTCTCTCCAATAATCAACCTCTCAGGGCATTCAATGGAGCAATACAACCTTCATTCAGGAATAACAATCCCAAATACAGACAACTCGCGAGAGATATTAATAGAAGAAGGCGTTTATGCAATAGAGCCATTCGCAACCACCGGTTTAGGAACAGTAAGAGACGGAAAGCCCTCAGGAATATACCGCATTGAACGCGAGTTGCAGGTAAGAGATGATTTCGCCCGTGAAGTTCTCATGTTTATATATGAGGAATACAGGACTCTTCCTTTCTGCTCCCGCTGGATTCACAAAAGATTCGGAACTCGGGGATTGTTAGCTCTTAAAAGAATAGAAGATGCAGGAATACTTCATCACTATCCCCAGTTAATAGAGATATCTGGCAAGCCCGTATCACAGGCAGAGCACACAATAATTATCCAAAAGGATAAAAAGACAATAACAACCAATTAATGCCCGTTTCCAGGAGCTGTTCTTCTCTTTCTCTTCATTCCAAGAAGAATCCAGAGCAATATTGCCAGAAGCAGAAGCATTATTCCAAGAAGGAAAAATATTGAGAGTGAATTCCATATGCTTACTGAACTGCTCTTAGCTCC
>JBFYLR010000072.1:0-4985 GCA_041305305.1 Nanobdellota archaeon | reverse complement strand
TGGCAAAACTTGACATCAAGCCGATGAAAGTTGGATTCGAGCCTGTTGCAGCCTACGATAAAGAAGATGACAAAGTCTATGTTGGAATAAAGATTGACAAGAAGAAAGCATATGAAGATTTGAGAGAGGCAATTGGAAAAGCAGTTGGATTTGCAGTTGGAAGAATTTATGTTTGCGCAGATACATTGAGATTTATACTTGCCAAGGCAGCCGCGCATGAGGGCGCAATTGAGAAATTATTAAACAAATCACAGGAATCACCAGCACCAACTGAAGCAGGACAACCTGCTCCAGCAGTATAATCAAAACTGTAAGGAGGATAAATAATGGAATACATATACGGCGCTTTGCTTTTGCACAAGCTTGGACAGCCTGTAAACGATGAGAACTTGAAGAAAGTAATCTCAGCAACAGGCGCAAACGTAGATGAAGCCAAAGTGAAGACACTTATTGCAAGCCTGCAGGGTGTTGACATAGAAGCTGAATTGAAGAATGCAAGTGTCATGGCAGCTGCACCAGCTGCTGGAGCCGCACCTGCAAAGGTTGAAGCAAAGAAGGAAGAAGAAAAACCTGTCGAATCAGCCGCTGGCCTTAGTGCGCTATTCGGATAAATCCATTATTTATCTGATAAGATTGCATAGACCAGCTAGTTAGAAAAAGCTGGATTTCTTCTGATTTGAGAAACTTTATAAGTTCAATTTGACAGGCATAGTCGTAGATAAGCCGACGTGGGACAATGGTACTCCGGCAGTCTTGAGCTGATAAGTTTCTGCACAAGTAAACTGCTTTCCTTCGGGATTTCCCGGTTCGATTCCGGGCGTCGGCGTCTCTGCTTTCCGCAGCGAGCAGGTCCGCAGTCACAACGAGGAACCGCGCAGCAAGAGAAAGTCAGAGAGACGTCAAGAGTGAATCGAAGAGAATAGTATTAGCAAAAGTGGGTCAAAAATAATCTTACTCGTCAAGAGCGAGTCAGAAATAGTGCATAAAAATGAGGAATTTTCTTAAAATAGCAAACAGGGCAAGGAGGGAGATTGGAAAGATTATTGATGAAAATTATGTTGCTGGAAAGCTGGCTAAGAGAAAAGGCAAATGCCTTAGATGCGGCAAATGCTGCCTTGGATGCAAATATCTTGATGTTAGGGACGGGAAATGCAGATGCAAGGTTTATTCAGACAGGCCCTGGTTCTGCCACAAAGATTTTCCAATTGATAAGCTGGATTTGAAAGTATTTGGTGTTGAGAAGAGCTGCGGGTATAAGTTCTAATAAAGAATCCCTATTGTCTTGTATTTTATGCTCTCAAATCTTATTTTTCCGTCAGAATACAGGTTATTATCTCCTTTAACTATGAAATAGAGCCCTTCGTCGTCTGTGCCTTTTTCTATAACACGATGAACTATGAGCTCCCCGTTTCTTTCATAGGTGATTATATCTCCAAGTTTTATTTCGTCAGGAGAGGTTACCTTAACTCTTATCCCGTTTGCGCCCTCATCAAATACTGGAAGCATGCTTCCTGTAGGGCCATATCTGCTCAAAGAGGCGTTATCTATTTCAATAACTACTTTATTTTCATAAACGAGAATATTGTCTTCCTTGACAAAGTCAGCTGGTGAAACAGGAACCGTGTTTGAACTGAATGAAAAAGGCTGTTCAATGCTCTGGCTTATGGAGTATCCTGCAAAATATGCGCTGAAAAAGCCCAATGCGAATATTGAGAAGATGAATGAAATAGCAGTTATTTTTGAGCGCGCGGATGCATCTCCAGATAATGGCGGCGTTCTTAACCTCCTTCTATATTCAGATTTTTGAGTCTTTTCCATGGTGTAAAATGGTTGTTTAATGTAACTATATAGTAGTTACAGCACTATATAAATCTAACGTTTTAGGCTAAGAAAACTTGGGTTAAATGCCTAGAATGGAGATTATTATCCGAAAAGCCTGCGCCAGAGGGACTTCTTCTCCTCGACAGGAGGGACAAATTCCACCTGGATTTGAGGCTTTGTCTTTAAAACTGGAGCCTGCTGGGCAAGTTCCACATCAGCCACTTTGAGAGCTTTTTCAACTTCAATCCTTGAATGCCCCTGGCTTACAAGCGCCCATTTCAGGGATTCTTTAGTATAGCCTTTCTTGACATTTTTCTTTATGTAATCTGCAAGCTGCTGCAGATAATTCTTGTCCTTTTTTATCATGTTTTCAGGAGATTGAAATGATATATAAAATTAATTATACTCCATAAGGTCTTTCTGAGGCAGGTCCGAGAGTAAGATTCGCGCTGGTATTGTAAATGAGGGCAAGATTAAAATTGCGCCGGAAAACTGTCCTGGCGAGCGCCCTTCTTTCATTTTCAGGCAAAGACTCTGCCTCATTAATGGTTCTTTCCTGAATAGAATTTGCAGATATCTGCATAACAAGTTCTTCTACAAGAACCTGAATCCTCCCAGGATCAATAACAGCGCCCGTAAGTTCAGCTGTCATGAATAATTGAATGTTTTGAACTATTTATTTCTTGCTTATTGCAATTGGCTTGCATTCATTGAAAAACCTGATTGCTTCCTTTAATTTCTTCTCGGACTCAGAATAGAGCGTCAAAATCAATTCATTCTTTTTCAATTCTTCGGAAACATGCTTGTGAAGATATATTCCAGCTCCTTTGTCAGCAGGACAGCCAAGAATTCTGCCAATAAGATTTATCGATTTGTTGTCTATAGCGCCAATTAAACCGCTCTCCTTTGCCCTTATGTCCTTCCTGAACTTTGCTTTCTTTAACTCACCTATCTTTCTCCCCTGCAGGTTTATTATTTGTTCGAACTTTTTAAGGGCTTTTCCTGAATCGAGCGCCTCTCTTGCAAGAACTTCTCCCTTGCCCTTTTTTGCGTTTCCAACCATCTCAAGAATCTGGCCTGCAAGATAAACAGACTTGTTCTCAAGGTCTTTTGGAGATTCTTCCCTCTTAAGAACTTTAATAACATCCCACATTTCCAAAACAGGACCGATTCCATTTCCTATTGGCTGGCTTCCGTCAGTAAGAACAACTTTTATTTTTAGATTAAAGTGCCTTGCAACCTGCTCAAACTTCTTTCCGAGTTTCTTCGCCTTTTCAAGGTTAACTTTTGCATGCTTTCCGTAAGGAATGTCTATAAGGACATATTTGCTTCCGACAGCAAGCTTCTTTGCAAGAATTGATGCAATCAACTGCGCTTCAGGGTCAAGATTAAGCAATCTCTCAACACGGATGAGCTTGTCGTCAACTGGAGCCAAACCGAGAGAGCCCCCCCAGGCAAGGCAGGCGCCCGCTTTCTTTACAATTTCTTTCAATCTTGAAACCGGAAAGTCAACATTAGCAAGAGTTTCAGTAACATCTGCTGTTCCTGCAGCAGAGGTTATCGCCCTAGATGAAGTTTTTGGCATAATAACTCCGAGAGAGGCGCATATGGATACGACAATTGGCGTCGTTCTGTTTCCGGCGATGCCTCCAATTGAATGCTTGTCGGCAATTTTGCTTCCATTCCAGGAAATCACCTCACCTGTTTTATACATTGCCTCAGTAAGCGCGATTGTTTCATGCATAGTCATGCCATTTTCATAAACGCCAGACACAAAATAGGCTATTTCAGCTTCATTAAGGGCATTATTTTTTATGTCATTTACAATGCAATAAATTTCTTCCTTTGATAGAGTTTTCCCATTGAGTTTCTTTGCGATTAACATTGAACTTCTTGGCTCTATCGCGAGAGAGACATCCACAATATCTCCATTGTTCAAGCCCATGAAAGAGGTTATTTCTTCTGAGAGAAGAATCTCTCCCTTGGTTATGAATTTTCTCACAATATCTACAACCGCAATTATCCTGCGCCCATTACGAGATATCTCAATCCTGTCCCCTACATGAATGTTCAGCTTATGCGCGTCATACTCATTGACAAAGGCAACCGGTCTGCCTGCGCCAAGACTCAACTCTTTTAGTTTTAATTTCATTTGCTTTCAGAAGGTTTTGCTTCCCGCTGCGAATCTCCATTCGCAAATAGGCTGAGAAGATTCTTCTCGCGATACAAATCAAGCAAAATTATGAAGTATGCAAATATTAGCGGGCCCAAAATAAGCCCTATTATTCCGAACAGCAGCAATCCTCCGACTGCGCTTATCAGGGCAAAGACTGGAGAAAGACTCGTCCTCTTTGAGAGAATATAAACGCGCAGAAGATTATCTATATTGGACACAATGATTATGTTGTAGAGTATGAATGCGATAGCAATTGCCATATTGCCCTGTGCGAGAAGATATATTGCAACGGGTATCCAGACAAAGAATGAGCCTGTGAATGGAAGAATTGACAGGAACATTGCAATGACCGTTAAGACGAGAGCATTTTCTATTCCGAATATGTACAGTCCAAGTCCGGCGGCAAGTCCCTGAATTATTCCGACTATAAAGTTGCCGTAAATGACAGAGTAAGTTATGTCCTTGAAGTGTTTTATCAATATCTTCTCTTTCGCCTGGCTTAAAGGAGAGAGCCCTTTGACAAATTCCTTCAGTTTAGTAGCATCGCGCATTGTGAAGAAGAATACAAATGCGACTACAAAGAAATTCACAATGAGAAGAGGGATATTATACGCAAACTCGACAAGAGAGTTGGACACTGCCGAAGCCATCTTGCTTACCAGAGTGTTAAGTATCGTGGTTGCCTGGGTTACAAACTGAGGAGTAGAAGTGGGGAATACAGCAGATATGAATGAAGTAAGGTTAAGATTGTTAATGAACTTGAATATCTCAACAACCTGCCCTATCATCATAGGGACAATGAACCAGAGAGGAATGACTATAAGAAGTGTTGCGATAATCAGAACGATTGCAGAGGCGAGAGTCTTGTTTTTAACGTAATGCTCCACCTTATGGAAGAGAGGCATGAAAATATAGGCAAAGATTAAACCCCAGATAATGGAGAAAAGAAGAGGGCGGACTGCGAAGAAGACAAGCACTCCAAAGAGAA
>JBFYLR010000071.1:0-4792 GCA_041305305.1 Nanobdellota archaeon | reverse complement strand
CTTTTTCTTATTTACAACTCTGTTCGTAAAGCGCCTTGTTTGCCCCTAAACCTAAATAATTACCCTTTTCATCAAACATCATGCAAATCACAATATATCTTGTCACCTCATTCTCATTTTTTATACCGCTTTTTGCATTCAATATAATCTTCTTATTCAAATCGTCTGATTTCCCTATTTTTAGAAGATAATTTCTCCCGAGAGGCGCAAACTCAAAATTACCTTCTCCCACTACCTTAAAGAAAGTGCCCGCCTCCCTGACTCCGAGGTCTCTTCTTGCATTGGCAATCCTCTGAAATTCAGACCCCACATTAGAAGCACCGCTCAAAATAGCCTGCTTTGCCATTAATTTTGAGCTTGAAATAACATAACTCTCTCCAATCTCCACAGAAGAAACCGCGCGGGACATAACCAATGAACCATCTCCGAATTTCCTGTCTGCAAGAGTAAATGCAAAAAGAGTTGCAATTGTGAGAACAAGCGCCACCAAAAATAGCATTAACATAGGAACTTGTGCCTTTCTTTTCATTCTCCAATGCCCCCATAATAATAATCTGCATAAATTGTATTTCTCGCACCAGTTTCATTAACTGCCTCAAATGAGATGCGCCTCATTGAAATATCAAACGCACCAATCAACGAACTGTCCACCCCGCACCCCACGCCATTTACAGAAAGATCATACAAACCATCTTGGGCAACGCCACTTCTTACGGTCAATTTCATCTCACACGCCCTATTATTTGAAAAAGCATATCCAAACATCTTCTCAATGGTTCCCGGCTCACCCATTCTTGTTCTGTAAAAAAGAAAAGGATGCTCTGCATCAACTAACGGCTTAAAATAATCTGACAGCCCCTCCTTTCTAAAGCCCTCATAATCTTTTTTAGAATATGATTTGGCAAGAGCATCTATAACCAGCATAGTCTCAGCTTGCTCTCCGGGAAAAGCCACCGAAACCTCCTGAGACATCAAATCATCTTGAGCAATATTCCCATAAACAAATTTAGGAGAATCTTTTGAGCCCTTCGCGAGAGAAAAACCCGCAGCAAGCATAACAAATAAGCCCATGATTACAAAAATAAGAATCATAAGCGGAACAGAAGAAATTATCTTCCCGAGCTGTGCTTTCTTATCAGAATAAATCATTAAAGTTTCCTCCTTATACTCTGCTTGCTTATTGTCAAAACAGTATATTTCTGCCCCTCTTTCAAAAGAATCCTTGAACTGCACCCTGCAAAATCATCATTGTCATTCAAATCACAAACCTGGAAATTTCCCCCTGTGCTGAAAAAAGAATCCTCCTGTTTCAAGTCGATGCACTGCTTTAATGTTACATCCCCTTTGCATATCTTAACGAGATTATTTCTTTCCAGAGAACTTTCATTAAATCCGCATTCTTTCATGAAAAATCCCCTCCTCTCTCCGATTTGCATCTTTTCCATCCCGAAAAGTCTCTCTTCATCAAGACATTGTTTTACTTTATAACTTAAAAGAGATGCTTCAGTCTGTCTAAAATCAAACTCTGCCCCCACAAAAACAAACGTGCCTATTACAATGCCTGCTCCAATCATCACAAGAAAGAATATGAAAACAAAAATCATCATCTGCTCTCCAAGCTGTGCTCTCCTCTGAATCATGACGCCTCCTTTGCAATAATCTGCAAATGCAGTCTGTTCACAGGCTCAGCAAGATGAACCCATTTCTGGCTGGAATCAGGCGCAACGTTAACATTATTGAAAAAATTAAAGCAGTTTATCCTTCCTTGGCTTAGTTTTACACAAACCTCGCTCTTCATATTATCAAACCGGAATATCTCTTCAAAGTCGAACACCTTGTTTTTCTTTGCTATCTCCGTAGCCTTTTGCACATCAATTATGATTACATCTCCCGGCTTCGCCAAATCAACAATCCCCACAACCTGCTTCACATAATAATCTCCCCAGACATTTGCCCCGTTCATGTTTGAGTATATGAACGCAATCACTCCTGCAATAAAAATTACTAATAAAATTAAATAAATAAGGTTATCTATAAGTACATCCCCAAAATCTGCTTTTTTGTTCATTATATATTTATATAAACTTTACCCCATATAAGAGCGGATTCATCTATAATTTTTACATCATCCCTTTGCCTCTCCTCAACACTCACAAGAATGAGTCTGTTATCTTCCCTGTGAACTTTTATTTCATGCATATTATTCGCCCTGAATGCAATCAAAAATCCAAAATAATTCTCATTATGATACCCTGTTTTCTTCGGAAGGAATCTCCATACAAACAACCCTCCCTGGTCTCTTTGCAGACCCCCACTATTATCAAAGAAATAGAACAACCATGGCTTAAGAGCACCGCTAGAGTCATATGCATAATAAGGGTCAAAATATTCTTTTGAGAACTCTTCAAAATCACTCTCAAACGTAGATAACTTAGGGTCGTCATAAGCGCTCACAAACGTATATGTGCCTATTTCTCTCTCAGAAAAAGGCCGGCATATTCCTGTTTCCTGGCATGCTTTTACAATAACATTACTCTGAGGCACACCCAAATCCTTTCCCTTGCCAAACGTGCCTCTCCCTACTTCGCATAGGCATATGCAGTTGTAGAAAGCGCACTTCTCCGGCCTATTCGGCACATTCTCTGGATAAGCTGCAAGAACCCACCAGTCAATCCCTCTCACATTTGCCGTTCCTGTTTCTCCCTCCTGCAGATTTTCAAAAACCCTCTCAATAGAATCCATCGCAGCCTTTGCATTTGCCTTATCCTGCCCAGTATAAACTGAATAAAGTTTAACTGCTCCAAAAATAATAAGTGCAAGCCCAATAATCGCAATTAAAGTAGTTAAGATATTATTCCTCAAGTCGGCTTTTCTGCCCCTCATAATTCACCTTGCAAAGATTTGCAGAGCGCATTTATCTCTTTCGAATTATAATTTATTCCCTGCACCATTGAACATCCTGCCTTCTCTCCCGGAGCTGTGCTTGAAAATTCTCCGCAATAAGCAGCAGCAGTCAACTGCCCTTGCTCAGCAGTATACGCCCCGTATGCAGCAACTCCTCCTGCCGTTCCAAGAGCAATGACTGCTCCCCAAGGAGTGAAAAGCGCTTTTGATAATATTTTCCCGGCAGGACTCATAAACGCTCCGCCCGCAACAGTTGCCCCAGCCAATCCAAGATTGCTGAGAGCCTCAGTAGTACCTTGTGCTTTTATCTGCATAAAAACAAAAGCCATCTCCCTGCTCCCATTTTTCTCAGTAGCTATTGCTTCTGTTGCAGCAGTTGTCAAATCGCCAACATCCATCTTTCCAAATTCGGTTCCAATTTCTTCATTATATGCCTCCGCACTAAGTTGGCCGCTTGCATCCTTGTAATCGCTGTCTACTTTTGCATAAGAAGCAACACCCCTGTCTGTAAAAGTCTGTAAATAAGTCAAACTGCTCCCTGGAACCTGTTCATCTCTCAAAAATCTATTTATATCTACGAGTTTGAGAACATTCAGACTCACACTCTTATCAACAGCAACCCTTGAACATATTACGCACGTCGTCTCAGCCGGAATCAAACCAACCGCCCCTGGGGCGCTCCCGAACAAATCCAATTTTCCCTGCCCCATCATATTCCAGCAGTCATACATCGCATTCGCACTCTCCCTTTCTATCTGCAATGCTTTCAATGCATCATTCCCGGACAATTTGACATAAACTACTCCTTCCTCTCCTGCGAAATTATCTTCGCACCCGCTTGAAGATGTTTCAGTCAGGCATATCTTCTCTGCCTTGCACTTCAGAGGAATCGCCGCCTGCGCGGCAGTCGGCGCAGTAGCTCTTGAAACAACAGAAAGCTTGCATATCTCTTCAGGAGTTTCCGCCCCGAGATTAAGCATAAACAAGAATATCAAAACAATTGCAAAACCTGCTATCGCGAGCGCAGTTATAATAATCTCCCTCTCCGTCATTCCCCTTTTGTTCATTTAAAACAAAAGAAACGCCCGTTTATAATGATTACGCCGCTCAGCCAGTTAATCTCTTTACAATAAACCATACCGCTGCTGCTGCAATAATTAAGAAAGCCACCCACATCAGTATATCACTGACTCCTTCTATAGCAACTCCTTTTTTATCCATATATTATATCTCCTTGCTGCAGTCAACACTCGAATCAACCGGCTGCATTAGATTTATCGCAAGATATTTGTCCGAATTATAATTAATCTTTCTGAAGCAATAATTCAAAGGCACCGGCTTGTCCTTATCCCTCACATCAAGATATGTAAACGCAATTGGTGCCTCACCAAAGAAGCTGTCTCTCCAGATATAAGCCTCTCCCTGAATAGTCTGCTCAACCAAATTCATATTCTCCAATACATCATATTCTCCCCCGTCATTTTTAATCAATACGAGCCAATTATCCAATTGAAGAATGTAATTTGAAGGTACCCCTCCTTTTATCGCAACTATCTTTACTTCGCCGTTTGTTGTCTGATAAGGCTTTCCTGTGAAAGTAACGAAACGAACAGCGATGTCCCAAGTCCGCTGCAAAGTCCTATAAAAGAAACTATCATCTTCCCAAGGAACATGATTCCCTTTTACTAAGCTGAATGTTAAATCAAGACCTGCATCTTTTGCACCGTCAGGGGCAGAAGTCAAAACCTTATCTGAACTTCTCTTTGAGGAAAAGAAATATCCGCTAAACTGCTTGTAAACTGCATCGCAATCAACTTTCTTGCTATTCAACTGAATTACTCCTTTGCATTCACTCCATGCAGAACCATCATAATATTTTGCTTTGTCA
>JBFYLR010000070.1:0-2571 GCA_041305305.1 Nanobdellota archaeon | reverse complement strand
TTCTGTCTGAAGCAAAAAAACTTCTTACATCTCTTGCTTGCTCAAATTTCTCTTTCCATGTCTTGTAATCCATAAGGAAACATCAATATTAGAGATATTTAAACTTTATGCAGAATACATTAAACCCTCTTTGTTGTAACCACTTTAAAGTAACATTTAAATACTTTTAAGGATTGAGATAGATATGAGTTTCCTGAACTTATTTGGACCAAATGGATTAAATGCTTTTCCACCAAAAGCAGATTTATCTAAGTTTATAGAAAGATCTCTTTATAATCATGGAATACTTTCTCCAGATGAAATATCAGCAATAAAGCAGGGAAGTTTTATTCCATCAGAATCAGATGTCAGACAATCACAAGATTTTGGAAGTCTGAATCATAAACTTCATTCTGTTAAAAACCTTATTTCTGCGGTTCATGGAGATGATGAAGCAGATTACTTTGAGGATAGAGTCAAATTTGGAGAAACTATTGGGAATATAATTCAATGGAAGAGGTCTGCTTATCAGCCATACCCCTCTCTAAACCTTCCTCCTGTTATACCTTTACCTCCATTATCATTTCCACCTTTGACTCCTTTACCTATATCACCCTCTCCAATCCAGCCAAGACCCAATCAATTGCCATTTCAATTACCATCAGGATATGCTTATAACCTACAATCATACCTCCCATCTAAAAGTCAAGATATAAAAGAAGTAGAAGAAAATATCAGAAGGTCAAGAGAAAGGAGAGACAGAAGTTTTGAGAAAGGATTAAATACAATGTTAAGAGCACATGAAGGAATAGGCTTTAAACATTTTATATTATTTAATGGGAAAGGCAGGACAAATAATAGGTCTGCTGCAGATTCCCTTTTGGCACTTCATGAAGAAGACAAAGATTTCATGATTTTCTACTTATCAAAAAACTATAGCCAAGCTATTATTAACGAAATAACTGCTGAATTTAAAACAAAAATCAGAGACTGTAATATTCAGGTTGAAGGAGTTAATGTCCAAAAAACAGGATATATTTATGGCAGAAGAGGGTTTATGGATTCTTTTGGAGATTGTATAGTTAGTGGAAATGAAGATGTCGGGGGAAATGTCGTGGTATATTCATTTGATGTAAATGATGTAAAAACTTTTCTTGCAATTACTGGCGGGCAATATGGTCCAGTTCGTAATGAAGTAGTACCAAATCTTGTAAAGAGTCTCAAGGGAACAAAATAAATTAATAAAAGGCAAATTAATTACCCTGATATAAACATAAATAACATTAAAAAAACATGGCAATAAACAAATGGAAAGCTTTTGGTTTAACTGGAATATGCGCAGCTACTCTTTCATTTGGAGTAGCTCTTAAATCTGCAAGAGATTATTTCAAGGAAAAAACTAGAGCAAGATGCCTTCAGAAAGAAGTGTATGCAGGAGAAACAGACACATTTCCATTGGAATTAGGATATCAAGTCCATTCTTCAAACTCTAGTTTAAAAGATGCAAGAGTTGTATTGCTTGGAGAAACACATCTCAAAGATGATAAAAAGCATTCAGAATTTTTCAGGCATTATATACAAAATAATGACATAGTTCTTTTAGAAAGCATTCCAAAAGCAGAGAATCTTGAAGGAATATTAGATGATTGTGAAAGTACTCCAGAAATAAAAAGAGCATGTGAACACTTGAATTACGATCCAAAGCTAAAATCAATTGTTTACCAGATGGCAGTCCTGTCTCTTCACCCAGAATTATATGGAATAAAACAAGCTGGAAAAAAACCCAAAATAAGGGGAGCAGATGACATGAAAGCTTATTTTGAATCAGGAACTGCAGAAGCAAGATTCATGGAATTAAAAGAAGAAGACAGCCAAGAGGAAAGAACAAGGCATTTGGATAATCTAATCCAGTGCGTCATGAAGCGTGACAACAGCATGTTTGCTTCAATACAAGAAGCATTAAAAGAAACTCCTGGAAAAGTATATCTTATTGTAGGAAAAGGGCACATAGACCAGGCTAATACAAAAGTGCTTCGTGTTCCAGATCCAAAAGACTGGCTGGTAAATAAAATACGAAACAATGGAGCAAACTATGTTGCATATATTCCAGACAGAACAAAAGACAATCCAGAGCATGCAGAGGAAACAGAGGCAAGAGAAGAAGCAGAAACAATGTCCCAGTCCAAAATCAAAGAGCAGGAATTCATAAGATTTTCTGACAAAGTGGCAAAAGCCAGAAAAAGATTCTCTGATTATGAAAAGAGATTTGCAGGAAAGGAATAAAATTATTGTGATAATTATTTGCAATAATCCTTATAAACTATTTATTAATCAAGATTTTATGCCAGAAACAATAAGTGATGAATTCTTAAGGCAATATTCTATAAAGGGAGACAGAAAGGTTTGTCTTCCAATAAAAGGCATTGAAGCAAGAGTAGAATCTCCGGATAATCTTCCCACAGTAGGGCATCTTTTAGGTTATCTTTCTCAAAATCATGATCCAGCAGTTATTCTGCCAGATGGAGGAGTTTTAACAGCAAGTTATGATGATTTTTCTCAAATACAATTTGATGACAATACAGCAAGACTTCT
>JBFYLR010000069.1:0-4088 GCA_041305305.1 Nanobdellota archaeon | reverse complement strand
GTCTTGGGAATATTTGCAGTTCATTTCATTATTAATGGTACATTCCTTAAGAGATATCTTGAACATGGAAAACTATCCAAAATACCCGGACCGATAATATCTATTCTTTCTGCAGTCATTCTTGGAGTTATTGCAGTAACAGTTCTATTCGGGCCAAGTTTCATTATTGGAGCTTTTGAAGATGTTAAGAGTCACCTGATTACTCCGATTGTAGACAGATTAGGAGTTACTGTTGCAGAAAACAAACAGCCTTATTTCAGCGAGTGGGGAAGCAGTTTCGGACCCCTGATTAAAGGGATACCTCTTGCGTTCTGGCTCTTCTTCGCAGGCTCAGTATTCTTATTCTGGAAGATGGCAAATGTTTTTGCAAAGAAGGAAAAGATTGTTTTAACATTAAGCTATCTTACTTTCCTTATATGCATAATATTCAGCAGATATTCGGGAAGCAGTATAATGAACGGTACAAATGCACAGAGTATTATTGTTTATGCTCTTGGGTTTATTGCGCTTGTCGGAGCATTCGGTTATTATTATTACAAATATTTCAAGTCAGGAGACTCTCAAAAACTTAAAGAGATTGAATTCGGATTGCTTTTGATATTTTCTTTCTTCTTCCTTTGCATAGTTGCAGCGCGAGGGGCAGTAAGACTGACAATGATGTTAGTGCCTCCAGCCTCAATTATAATCGGCTATTTCGCAGTTGTCTCAATCGATAGCATGAAGAATGTTAAAGAACAGGCATTCAAAATAATTGGATGGACGTTGGTTGCACTTGTTTTGTTATCAACAGTATTTGCAGGATATCAATTTTATCTCGGAGCTCAAGGCACAGCTGCAGGATATGCTCCTTCTGCGTATAATCAGCAATGGCAAAAAGCAATGTCCTGGGTTCGCGATAGCACTTCACAAGATGCAGTATTCGGGCATTGGTGGGATTATGGATATTGGGTTCAGTCAATTGGAGAGAGAGCAACTGTTCTTGATGGGGGAAACTCAATTCCTTATTGGAACCACCTGATGGGGAGATATGCACTGACTGGAAAAAGCAACAGCGAATCAATTGAATTTCTTTATACGCACAACGCTACGCATCTTCTTATAGATTCAACAGATATAGGGAAATATCCTGCGTTCTCATCAATTGGGAGCGATGAGAATTATGACAGGTACAGCTGGTTTAACACATTTGCAAAAGATTCAAGGCAGACACAGGAAACAAAGAATTCAACTATATCTGTATATACTGGAGGATTTCCTCTCGATGGAGATATAGTCTATAACAATAATGGAACAAAAATATTTATCCCAAGAGAAGGAAATTCGGGGATTATAGGGGTATTAGTCGAGAGAGATTTATCTGGAAATGTACTTAACAATCCTTCAGGGGTTTTCATATCGCAGGGCAAGCAGTTTAGAATACCTCTAAGATATTTCTATGATGCAACTAAAAAAGAACTTATTGATTTTGAGTCAGGTTTGGATGCAGGAATATTCATATTCCCTTATGTTTCCCAATCCCAGAATGGGGGAATATCGATTGATAAAGAGGGAACGCTCATGTACCTGTCCGATAAAACAGTAATGTCTCAGCTTGCAAGACTTTATCTTTATAATGAAGATAACAGCTATTTCAATCTGGTTCATAGTGAAGAAGACTTCGTTGTATCGCAATTAAAGTCAAGCAATGCAACAATTTCAGATTTCGTTTATTATGGAGGGTTTAGAGGGCCAATTAGAATATGGGAAATTAGTTATCCTGAAAATGTGACTGCAAATCCACAATATCTTGAGAAAGCTTATCCTGATATGAAACTTTCTATTGCAACACGATGAAAGACATTACACTTATATTTCCAATAATTGCAAGTTTTTTCATAGTCCTGCTTGTCATGCCTCTCTGGATTAGAAAAGCAAAACAGATAGGATTGGTATGGAAGGATATGAATAAACTTTCAAATGAGAAAGTTGCAGGCTCGGGAGGAATAGTTGTTCTAACTGCATTTATTATTTCATTGTTCGTATTTGTTGCATACAGGACTTTTGTTTTGGATGACACCAGCCACCTGATTGAGATAATTGCCCTTTCTTCTGTAGTTCTTCTTGCAGGAGGAATAGGGTTCATAGATGATTTGTTCGGATGGCAGCATGGAGGATTATCAAGAAAATCAAGAATACTTATGGTTTTGATAGCGGCAATACCTCTCATGGCAATAAATGCAGGAAGGCAGGAGATGGCGTTCCCTTTTCTTGGAACGGTTGATTTCGGATTGATTTATCCATTAATTCTTATTCCTCTCGGGATTGTTGGAGCAACAACCACTTTCAATTTCCTTGCAGGATTTAACGGTTTGGAGGCAGGAATGGGGGCAATTGTTCTTTCAGCTCTTTCTTTGGTGGCATTCTTGACTGGAAATTCCTGGCTCGCATTAGTCGGATTGTGCATGGTAGTTGCTCTTCTTGCGTTCTTATTCTTTAATTTCTCTCCTGCAAGAGTTTTCCCAGGAGATACCCTCACATACTCTATTGGGGCAATGATTGCGATAATAGCCATTCTTGGTAATTTCGAGAAAATAGCTATTTTCTTCTTCATTCCTTTTATTTTAGAAGTTTTTCTTAAGGGAAGAGGCAGATTCATAAAGTCCTCATTTGGAAAGCCAATGAAAGACGGCTCTCTCGATTTGCTTCACGATAAAGTATATGGAACAACACACCTTGCAATATATCTTATGAAGAAGGCAGGGATAAAACCAACTGAAAAGAGAGTGGTATATTCAATATGGGCATTCCAGATTTTAATAGTCATTATTGGTTTTATAGTCTTCAGAGAAGGAATATTGTAATAAAATGAGAATTAACAGGGCATTATTGGGAGGAAGCTTGATTTTATTAATTACTTTCAATCTGTTCAATCTTCTCAATTTCATATTTCACTTTTTCATGGCGCGAATGCTTAGTGCAGTGGATTATGGCATTCTTGCAACTCTTTTCTCAATAATTTATCTTCTTGGAATATTTTCTGAGTCTATTCAGACTGTCGTAGTGAAATATTCAGCTTCAGAGAAGGATAGCAGGAAATTAAAGAACTTTGCAATGCGCTCATTCAGGAAGCTGATTAAAGTCTCTTCTTTCATATTCATAGCCTATATATTTGCTTCAATTCCTCTTTCTTATCTTCTTGATATACCTTATCTGCTTTTGACTTCAACCGGTTTGATAATATTTGCCGCATTTATGCAGCCAATAACAAGAGGAATGCTTCAGGGAAGAAAGATGTTCAGTTCTTTAGGATTCAACATGATTGCCGAGTCATTCATAAAGCTCGGGCTTTCCGTACTTCTTGTGTTTCTGGGATGGAAGGTTTATGGAGCAATGGTTGCAACAATTCTTGCTTCAGTTATAGCATTCGTTCTCTCAATTATGGCTTTAAAGAAGATAATGAAATCAAAGGAGAAGAGGATAGATGTTCCAGAGATTTACAGCTACACAAAGCCAGTATTGTTCGTTCTATTCTCAATACTGATATTTTACAGTCTTGATATTATAATTGCAAAGATGGTTTTCCCTGCAGAAACAGCCGGATTTTATGCAATTGCATCAATACTTGCAAAGACAATATTCTTCGGAACACAGCCAATAAGCAAGGCTCTTTTCCCTCTCTCTGCAGAGAATAAGAAGAAAGGGCACAATCTTCTAGCCAATTCACTCGGAATAATTCTCGTGTGCATTGTTCCCGCGCTCATAGCATTTTATTTCTTCCCCGGATTGCTTATCAGAATATTCTCGGGGAGATATATTCTTGAGGCTCAAAATGTTATATTTTACATTGCTGTTGCGATGAGCCTTCTCTCAATCACAAATCTTGTTCTTCTATACAAGCTGTCTCTGGGCAAAATAAAGAACTATCTTATTTTTCTGATATTTCCAATAATTCAGTCTTTGCTGTTGTTCTTCTTCTCATCAAATCTTGTAGAGTTTTCAATAGCATTGATAACTGCCAGCGCAATATTTTTATGGGGGGCAATATTCCTGCTTGACAGGAATTAACATATAAAAATGAAACTCTCAATTATAATACCTGCATATAATGA
>JBFYLR010000068.1:0-8212 GCA_041305305.1 Nanobdellota archaeon | reverse complement strand
CAGGCAACTCAAATCACTCGAAAGTCATTTATTTCAATATCGATATAACTGCGCCAAATGTGACAGTTATCTCACCTGATGATGGATATTCAGCAACAGGAACAACAGCTGTCTCTTTCCAATACAATGTCTCTGATAATCTAAACATCTCAAACTGTGGGCTTGTTTTGAATGGAGCAATAACTGATTATAATTCAAGCGCGATAAATAATACAAATACTATTTCCAAGAGCATTTCTGCAGGAAGTTACACCTGGAGCGTAAATTGCACCGATGAGGCGGGAAATACGGGCAATTCAAGCTCAAGAAGCCTGACAATAAATGAGTCAGAAACAGTTAGAAGCAGTGGAGGGGGCGGTGGCGGAGCAACGACTGCCAGCTATATTGTGAATAATTCCCAGCTGTCTGCAGGGTACACGAAGTCTCTTGCTAAAGGAGATAAGATGAACTTCGAAATCGGAAGCGAATCTCATAGTTTGACTATTAATTCAATCTTAAACAACGGAGTTAATCTCACAATAAGAAGCAGCCCTATTAATTTGTTATTGTCTGCCGGGCAGGAGATTAAGCTTAACATTAGTTCAAAAGATTATTATAATTTGCTTGTGAAAGTTGAGAGTATTCTTGGAGCAAAGACCAATGTGACAATCAAGACAATTTACGAGCAGATTGCGCAGAATGCAGAGAAGAAAATTGAAATGGAGAGCCCGAGCACCGCAAGCCAGAATAACGCCGGGCAGAACGAAACAAATTCCCCTCCTATCTTAGAAGGCATGAACAAACCTAAAGTAAATAGTGCAGTGATTTACATTATGGTGCTTATAATTTTAGTGCTTGCGATAGCTGTAATATATCTGACAAAAGCTATAAGAAATATAGATTCTGAAAAGAAAGTTAAAAAATAGACGGGGTGCCAGGCACTAGCAGAATACTATTCTCTCTGACTTTCTCTTGTCTTGAAGTTCCTCGCTTGTGAGCTGTGGACTTCAATCTGTCAAGAATCACTGATTCTTGAGCACCTCGAAAACCAGCGGTTTTCTCAGCTGCGGAAAGCAGAGATGTGGGTGCTAGGATTCGAACCTAGGTAAGCACTAAGCTACAGGATTTCTTACATCCTGACTTAAATCTCTCTAACGAAAGACTGACATCTTAAGTCCTGCCCTTTTAACCACTCAGGCACACCCACGTAAATTTAGTAAATAGGAGAGAGTTTTAAATCTTAAGGTTTTGCGTGCTAGTTTGTGGTGTCAATTATGGCGCGCAGCGCATTAAATTCCTGCCTTATCGTCAAATGACTTGTGTCCAAAGTCAGATGATAATGCTTGGGGTTGCGATAGTCCTCCCCGAAGATGTCCATACCAGTTTTTAATTCGTCCTTTTCTCTCTGCTCGAGTATTCTTATAAGCGCTTCCTTTGATCTTACAGATTTGATAGCCTTCTCCTTGAAGAGGGCGTCCTCCCGTTTGTGGTTTCTTTCTGCTCTCGTCTCTAAATCTGCAAACATGAAAACTCTCAGATAGGGCAGGTCCTTGCAGTAAAAGGCAGAATACCTTGAATCAACAACCTTGCTTTCAGCTTCCAAAATCTTCCTTGCCTCAATATTCACCTGCCTGTTGTCTTCAATAGATGTGCTTCTCCACCAGTCCTCGAAGGAAACATGCCCTTGCGGATAGGCAATCCTCCACTTGTCTCTCCACATCTTTCCAAATGAGAATTCGCTCCAGCCATATTCCTGCTCAAGCTTCTTTGCCAGAACGCTCTTTCCAGAGCACGGCAGTCCGGATATTATCACCCCTCTATATTTCATTTATCTCTTTCTTTTTGGATATTTTTAATCTTTTATGTAGTGAAAGACAATCTATGATTATTGCACAAAGAAAAAACGAAGACAGAAAGACTCGAGTCATCGTTTGTGGAGAACTTCGTTCTATAAAAATAAACGAAGACAGCATTGAAATTTTGCCTCTTGTAGGAGACTATTTTCCAACGCAACCAGCTTAGCTTCTGTGTTCGGAAAGAGAACAGGCGTTTCCTGGTAGCTGTGACCGTCTTCAAAAATTGGAGAATTTGTCTATTTTTAAGTCTTTCCATTTCAAGACTTTTCTTTTGAGCATCAATCTATATAAACTGTCATTCTCTCTTTTCTAAGTGAAAAAAGAGCTGAGCAAGACAGAGGCAAAATCCAGGATAGAACAATTCTTCTCAAAATCAGATTTTTCTCCTGAACAGATGAAGAAAATAAAGAGGCTCGCAATGAAATTTAATATAAAGCTCGGAGAAAAGAGAAGAGCATTTTGCAAAAAGTGCTTAAATCCGCTCTCAGGTAAGCTGGCGATATCAAAATCGCATAAAACAATTGAGTGCAGTAAATGCCGTTTTAAGAATAAAATGAGGATTTACAAATAATGGAAGTCTCTGCTCTAAGCTCTGGTTCGTCCGGGAATTGTTTCTATGTGCAAAACAATGAGGGCGCATTACTGGTTGATGCAGGCATAAGCGCCAAGCAGGTAATATCCCGCCTTGGCGCGATAGGCAAAAGCTCTGGAAAGGTAAAAGGGATTTTGATAACACATGAACATGCAGACCACATTCGCGGAGCCGATGTTCTTGCAAGACAGCTGAATATACCTATTTTTGCAACAAAGAAGACAATTCAAGAATCTTTTCTCTGCTCCAATCCTGAACTAATTACTCCAATAAAGAATGATGAGATTCTGAAGATTGCAGGAATGGAAGTTAGAGCTTTCTCAAAATCGCATAAAGCTGCTGACCCTGTTTCGTTCAGCATGAGGAATGGAAAGACGCTCTCAATAATTACTGACGCAGGTTTTGCATGCGAGAATATAGCTTCTGCTGTTGCCGACTCAGATTTTCTCTGCATAGAATCAAACCATGATGAGAAGATGGTTGCAGATGGACCATATCCTTACTTTCTAAAGCGCTGGATAACTGGAGATACAGGGCATCTTTCAAATAAACAATCCGCGTTGTGCGTCCTGGAGCATGCTTCTTCAAAATTGAATCACATAATGCTATCGCACCTGAGCGAGACAAACAACACTCCGGAATTAGCAGTGAAAACGTTCAAGTCATTAATAAAAGAAAGAAGCGATTTGAGCTTAAAAATATCCCATTCCGGCAAAAATATACCAACAAGATTGTTTAAGATATGAGTGCTCCCGTTGCAGTGAGCCTTGCGGAAGTTAGTTTATCCCCTTCATGCTCAATTACTCCTCCAAAGGTTTTATACCTGCTAAGCCAATCTCTCCAGATAATTCTGTCTCCTTCATGCAAAGGCAAGTCCAGAACTTTATCATTATCTACCCAAACAGGCACTCCCTCTTTTGAAGCCATTCTTGCATCATCAAAGTCAAAGCAGTCATAAATATGGACATCAAAATTGTGCTTCATTGGTTTCCCGTTTATTGTCCTCTCCTCATTGAGGAATCTCACCATTCCCCTCCAAACAACATTCCTAAGCAATATTCCCTGCTCTTCTGCAATTTCTCTTTTTACGCAGTTATCTATTAATTCACCTTCTTCCAATCTGCCCCCCGGAGGAGAGTATCTCCCCGCATGAATAGGATGAGGATAATTTGTATAGTCTATGAGCAGTGTTTTCCCATCTCTTCTTAGGTAACAGGCAGTTGCTACTTCAAACGGCAGAGTCATAGAATAAACTTAGAAATCTGTTATAAAAAGATTGTTGTAATAGAACCCTAATTTAAGATTTCTTAAACTTGGAGATGCTTGGCAACATGTCTGCATGTCCAAGGAAGGCTGCCCTGCAGCAATATCTCTCTACTTTCAATTCGTCAAGAACTTTCTTAGGCTCTTCGCCAGAATCAATGCGCTTCTTGTATTCTTCCCACATATGCCCAAGCGGCTTTCCGCATCCGAAGCATCTTACTGGAATTATCATACTTATACACCTCAAAATTGGTTTTTAAATCTTATCCTGTTTCCCAATATCGAAACCTTATTAAGTCCTTTAAGCCATTTTATGATTATGAAAAATGAGGTAATAACTCTGAAGAATGTTGCCAAATATTACCATCTTGGCGGCAACATTGTAAAGGCTGTTGACGGGATAACTCTACAGGTTCACCCGGGGGAGTTTGTGGCTATTATGGGCCCTTCTGGAAGCGGGAAGTCAACGACAATGAACCTTGTTGGGAGCCTTGATTTGGCAACACATGGAGAGATTTATCTCGATGGAGTAAATATAGAGGAACTGCATGAATCAGATTTGGCGCAGATAAGAGGAAGAACAATAGGATTTATTTTTCAGAGCTTTAATTTAATCCCAAATCTGACTGCAAAAGAGAATGTGATGCTCCCAATGCTTTTTCAAGAGGTTGAGACGGAAATTAGAGAGGCAAAAGCTGAAGAGCTTCTAAAAAAGGTGGGATTGAGCGAGAGAATTGACCACTACCCAAACGAGCTCTCGGGAGGAGAACAGCAGAGAGTTGCAATTGCCCGCTCTCTGGCAAATGACCCTGAAGTTATACTGGCGGACGAGCCAACAGGTAATCTTGATACAAAGAATGGAGAGTTAATTATAAGTTTTCTTAGAAATCTGAATAAAGAGGGCAAGACGGTAATAATGGTTACGCATGACCCTCATCTTGCTCAAAAGCATGCAGATATAATTTATTGGATTAAGGACGGCAAAGTCGAGAAAATCACTCAAAAATCAAAAGGCAAGTGGAGCGAAATAACTCACAAGGACAGATAATCTCATGCTTATAGAATATTTCTCTCTCGCATTTGAAAACCTGAAGCATAGAGGAATACGTTCATGGCTCACTATGCTTGGAATATTTATTGGAATCGCGGCAGTTGTCTCTTTAATCTCTCTTGGCAACGGACTGCAGACTGCAATAACGGGGCAGTTCTCGTCGCTCTCTCCAGACATGCTTACAATTCAGAATGCAGAAGCAGGATTTGGCCCGCCTGGAAGCACAGCTGTAACAAAACTTAATGAACATGATTTGGATTTGATATCTTCTGTCCCAGGTGTTGAAGTTGCAATACCCCGATTGATTCGTTCTGCTACTGTGGAATTTAATGAAGTCAGGGGGTACAAATATCTCGCAAGCATGCCTGATTCCCAGGACGACGCAGATTTTATTTATAGAACTATGAATGTAAAGACTTCTTCAGGAAGACTGCTTAAGGCAAGCGACAGAGGAGTGGTAGTTATCGGAGCAGATTTCATGCCAAAAGATGAATTTGGAAAGGAAGTGAGAATAGGAAGTTCAGTGGATATTCAGGGAAAGAGCTTCAAAGTTGCAGGCATTCTTGAGAAAGCTGGAACATTCCAATTAAATCTTGCAGCCCTAATGTCGGAAGATGACATGGAAGATATTTTGAACATAGATGACGAAACAGATTTGATAGTTGTGAGAGTTTCGAGTGCAGACAGAACAGAGGAAGTGGCGAACGCCATAACTATGAAAATGCGCCGTGACAGAAATGAAGAGATAGGCGAGGAAGATTTCTCGGTTCAGACGCCAATTCAGTCACTTCAGTCAATTAACACAATACTTGCAATACTTAACATACTTATCGCAGGAATCGCTGCAATCTCATTAGTTATAGGAGGAATTGGAATAGCAAACACAATGTATACCTCCGTTCTTGAGAGGATGAAAGAAATTGGTATAATGAAAGCAGTGGGCGGGCAGAATTCGGATATTCTCAAGATATTTGTCATAGAATCGGGGTTGCTCGGATTAGTTGGAGGGGTAGTCGGCGCAGTTCTCGGGATAGGTTTTGCATTTCTTGTCTCTAACATTGCCGAATCTTTCCTGGGGCAGAATATACTCGCAGTTACAATTTCATATCCCCTTGTATTTATGTCGATAGGTTTTGCATTTATGATAGGGCTTGTTTCTGGAATACTTCCTGCAATACAAGCATCTAAATTAAAGCCGGTGGCGGCTTTGAGAGGATGATATGATAAAAGATTATTTCGCGCTGGGTGTTAAGAATCTGAGAAGAAAGAAGCTCCGCTCCTGGCTTACAATGGTAGGGATATTCATTGCGATAGCCACCATATTTATTTTAATCAGCGTCTCACTCGGATTTCAGGGAGCCATTGAAGAGCAGTTTAGGATGCTTGGAACAGACAAATTCTTTGTAATGGCAAAAGGAGGCGCAGGGCAGCCCGGTTCAGGAGGAGCAGTCACCCTCACGATAAAAGATGTTGAAGCAATAGATAATGTTGCTGGAGTGAAGTCTGTTTCATATTTTGGCATGGCAAATGGAGAGATAGAATTCAACAAGAAAAAAAGATATCTCCCTGTTGCAGGAATGCCTACTGACTCAAAGAACGCAAAAGACCTTGCGCTTTTGTTTGAAGCCATGAATCTAAACCCGGAAGAAGGGAAGATGCTTCAAACTGGAGACTCGGATAAGATAATGATGGGGTATGACTTCAAGTACAACAATGTGTTTGATAAACCGGTCGGGGCGGGAGATACTATACTGATTAACGGGCAGGAGTTCAAAGTTAAAGCGATAATGACCCGGGTTGGAAACCCTTCTGACGACAAGAATATTTATGTCCCATTTGAAACATTCTCTGAGCTTTTCAACAAAGGAGACGATGTTGAAGCAATATGGATACAGATAGATTCTGGAGCGGAGATAAATGAAGTTGCCGCGAGAGTTGAGAAGAGGCTTCGCTCATTCAGGGACGTTACTGAAAAGACCCAGGATTTTATTATACTGACTCCTGAAGAACTTCTTAGGAGTTTCAATAATGTCCTGAATATTGTCCTTGCATTCCTTCTTGGAGTTGCTGCAATATCACTTGTTGTTGGAGGAATTGGGATAGCTAATACGATGTATACCTCTGTCCTTGAGAGATACAAGGAGATAGGAGTAATGAAAGCTGTCGGCGCAAAGAATTCAGACATCTGGCTCATATTTCTCATAGAATCTGGAATGCTTGGGTTAGTTGGAGGAATGATAGGTGTTGCTCTTGGAATGGCAGTAAGCAAAACAATAGAATATATTGCAGTCTATCAGGTTGGAACAAATTTGCTTAAGGCAGCAATGCCTCCTTACCTTATTATCGGATGTCTTCTATTTGCATTCCTTATCGGGGCTGTTTCTGGAACATTCCCTGCATGGCAGGCTTCGCAGATAAAGCCCGTAAGGGCATTGAGATACGAGTAATTATCTTCTTATTAGATTGAGCTTGCTGTTCTTTGCCTTTCGTCTCTGTCTCCAATTCCACAAGGCTTTGCCGATAAACACAATGAGGATGAGCCAGAACAGATAGAAGAATTTGTCTCTTGTTGTTTTCTCAACACCATTTTGGAGAAGCTGAGCAGGGAAGAAAATCTCCTTCTCAACTGTCCTTCTCGCATTAACATCGTCATTATAACTTATCTTAACTTTGATTTCTCCTGCTTTTGGAATTGCATCAATTGTAGCGGTAGTGTCATCGTTTGAATCAAGACCTCCGATGATTATTGGGTTGCCCCCTTTTATGAAAAGATTCTCCTGGTCTGGAAGCTCAAGGGTCAGTGACTCTGCATCATATTTTCCAACATTTATTATTCCGAAAGTCACGATATTCTTGGCAGCGTCGTAGTCCTGCACGCTTATTTCGAAATCGGTTCTTGCATCTTTTATATTTATATCAAACTCTTTTGTGTACGAATTAGATGTTCCTCCTGTCTTGAACCCATAACTTACCTTTATTTTGTTGTCCCCATCAAGCGCATCTTTATCAACCCTTAATTTGAACGCTTTAAGAAGAAAAGATTGATAGCCCGAGATGTATGTCCCGCCTGCGATAACGGTTCTTGTATCGCTGCTCTCAACAGAAAAAGGATATTCTGGAACTACATCAAAGAAAACCTCATTGCACTCTGTTGTTTCCGTGCCGTTAATTTGGAAGACAACTTTTACATACTCTCCTGGCGTTGCAGGGTAAGGATCCTGATTTATTAATGCCACATTCAGCTCGCAGGCTGCCGCTGCAAAGCCAATTAGAGCCAGAGTGACTAAAGCACAGAGTATAATCCCTTTTTTCATCTATCTCAATAAGATTGACTGATTTAAAAACCTTCTTTTTGATGTTAAAAAGAGAAAGAATTAGAGAGTTATTTATTTTTTATAGAATTTTAATTATTTTGTTTAGTTACACTAATCTTTAAATAGTATACCTCACAGATAGAAAAGTAAAAAAGAG
>JBFYLR010000067.1:0-2513 GCA_041305305.1 Nanobdellota archaeon | reverse complement strand
AACGCCCGTCTCATTCCAGAGATAAAATGTTACATTTTTCAACGAGAAGTCAGATGCATTGCATCTGAATGTGATGTTAAGGCTCTGTGAACTGTTTAGGACATCAGTCGCAGGACTTATCAAATTAACGCTTGGTGCGCTCTCATCCAGTTCAAAAATGGCATCATATACATTTATTCTGGAGAAGTTCAAGCCTGAACCTGAATCAGCTATTATCTTTCCCGTGGAATTAAGCACAGACTCAATTTCCTGAGGAGTTTTGGATATCCCTTGTAATTCCAGGAATTGATTGATTATTGCAAATGCCCCTGCAACGTGCGGCGTTGCCATTGACGTCCCGTCCATTTTTATATACCCTCCGCCATTTTTTGTGGAGTTTATATCTGACCCGGGCGCAAACAATTGCACAAGAGAATTTCTATTTGAATAAGAAGCAATTGCATCTGCTTTGTCAGTTGCACCCACTGGAATTGCGTTTTGAATGCATGCAGGGTAGGATATTCTGTTAGTCCAATAATTGTTTCCCGAAGCAACAACAACCGAAATGTTTCTGGCAACTGCCGCGTTTATTGCTTCAGACGACACAATATCGCTTGTGTCGCAGTAAGAAGTGTTCTGCCCCCCTCCAAGGCTCATAGAAATGACAGAAATATTGTATCTCTCGCTGTTATTTGTGCACCATTCAATCCCAGCTACAACTTCAGAAGTCGTTCCGTCTCCAGACGCATTAAGAGCCTTTATTGCAATTATCTTGGCTTCAGGTGCAACTCCTTTTATTATTCCATTAGCTGCAACAATTCCAGCACAGTGCGTTCCGTGATCATAATCATCCATGGGGTCTCCGTCCCCGTTGTTTATATCCCATCCTCCGATTATTTTTGAGCAGCTGCTCCAGTCATATGTAGTATTCGTAGTGCCGTTTATTGTTAAGTCAATATAAAATCCGTAATCTGTCACAGAAACGTCTGTCTTCAGCCTTATCTTTATTGTATCTCCCAGAACAGAAGGACTCCAGAGGTTGGAATGAGCTCCTGAATAAATGGCTACTATCCTGTCATCTCCGTCAATAACTTCAACAAAATCATATGTTCTCTCAGTGCTTATGTTTACAAAGTGAACGGCAATCTGAGAATATCCTGTTTTTGTTATTGTCCATGTATAGTCATAATTGTTTGTATATTGATGCGGCGACTCAAGAGAATAACTCTCATTTGTTCCGTTTACAACAGACCTTACAGGCGTACAATTGCCCAAATCAGGATGAGTATAATCAACGCCCGTGTCAATGATGCAGATTGTCTGCCCTTTCCCAGTGAGATTTATCCCGTTTTCCTGCAAACTCCATGTTACAGAGGCATTTATCAATGGAACAGATTGTTGCAAATCCGCTTTTAATGGTCTGTCATAATAAATTCTCTCCACATTTGCATCATTCTCTAGCTTTGCAATATCTTCTTCATTAAGTGAAGCAGAAAACGCATTCATTGATGAGAACTCATGCTTCACCTTGCTCTTTCCTATGTTTTCGGCAGAACTCGCCCTCATTGCATTATTCTTCTCTTCTTTTCCAGAATCCTTCAAGATAACAATTACATTCACTTTTCCATCATTGTTAAGCTTCTCAATAACCTTTTGTTCAACCTTGAATGAATTTCCTTCTTTTGCGCTGATATTCCCGACAAAAGATATTGACAACAAAAGAATCAATGCTGCAGTTATAACAAAGAGCTTATTCATTGAAAATCGCCTCGCATTTACTGTTTAAGCATTTGCATGAGCCCTGCCCGCAGTCAAGCGTTCCGGGCTCGCAATTCATTGTGCACATAACTCCTTTGCACGAAGGAGCATTGCTCTTTAAGACACATCCTTTTGCATGACAGCATGAATCTTGAACACAATCTTCATCAGAAGAACATACAAGGCTCTCTCCTTTATTGCACTCTCCTCTAAAGAAAGCCCACTCTTCGCATGAACTGCCGTCATCAAATCCGCACATGCCATATTGACTGCCATCTTTATCACTAATTATGCTTAGATTTCCCCCCTGCTCTTCGCAATAAACAGAAGCAGGATTTGCCATCTGTATATTATCCTGCTGTTTGTCTGTATCATTATTTATTATTGAAATTGAGGCAATAACTGCCAAAACTGCAATTCCTATTAATACCCACCAGTTTTTATGCATAAACACTAAAGAAATATCTATTATTTAAGGTTTAACGTAAGAAGATTTTATTGTAGTTTTCTTCTATTTTTTCTTCACATTCCTTCAGAGTTATTCCTTTTATCTCAGCTATTTTCTTGTAGCTTTCAACCACATTGGCTGGCTCGTTATCCTTTAACTTGTCAGGATGGAGGAACGGGGTGTCTGTCTCACATAAAAGCTGAGAAATGTCTACTTTCTTAACAAGTTTCTGGAAGTGCTCTGAGAACTTTATATTTGCAGGAATAGAAAAACTCCATCCATTCTTGGAAACTCTTTCAATAAGAAGGGATTTTCCTGAAAAGCAGTG
>JBFYLR010000066.1:0-4166 GCA_041305305.1 Nanobdellota archaeon | reverse complement strand
GCGCAGATTACAATGAGGAACTTGTCATGGGATGCAATGCCAGATATTCTTATTGACGGGCAGTTCTGTGGGAATGAAACATGCCAGAATGAAACATACGACAGTGTCTCAAAGATACTTATATTTGACGTAACGCACTTCACTAACTTTACAACAATAGGGAATGCAAGGTTGGTCATATGGGATTCGAATGATACAAACATGCCCGGAGGGAATATGACTGGATGTGATTTGAGTTCTATGAGGTTCTATTCTAATTACACAAGAACGTTAACAGGGCTGCCTATTAATGATGCTTCATGCATAATTAACTTTGATGACTCAATTGGCAATGCGATGGTTCTCAACACAACTTCAGGGTATTATGAGTTTAACAGGCAATTCAATGCAAATGGAAGCTACAGCTACAATGTGACATGCTCAAAGCCTGGATTGCAGACGATTATCTTGAGTGATTCAATTAACATCTCTGACTGCTCTGCGCCAAGATTGGCATTTGTTTCTCCTTCTGAGACATCCGGGAGCACTGTTTCAAGAACAAATCTATTCGTTAATGTGAGTGCAGAAGATGTGAATTTGAAGAATGTTACAATCTATCTTTACAATTCAACTGATTTGATAAATGAAAGTTATTCTTCTGCAAGCCCATTGTTTATTGAGGTGCTTAATTTGAGCGATGGGGTGTATTATTTCAATGCAACTGCATGCGATTACTTTAACAGATGCAATTCAACTGAGACAAGGAGTGTGACAATTGACACGACTGTCCCTGCACCTGCTCCTTCTGGAGGCGGAGGAGGCGGGACACCTACGAGACTTGCTGATTTGGAGACGAGCACAGATTTGATTGAGATTACATTGTTGCAGGGGAGCGGTAAGATAGTTGAATTTAATGTAAAGAATAATGATGCAAGAAGCTTTGATATTGGAATAAGCTTTGAGAACCTTGACAAGCTTGTAATTGCAAATCCAAGTTTGTTCGGTTTGGGACAGGGGCAGGACAAGGGAGTGGCTCTTGAATTTTATGCTTCAACAAGCATAAAGGCAGGTATTTACATCGGAAAGGTTGTCATAGACAGCGGATTTGGAAAGAAGATTATAAATGTAATTTTGACTGTAAAGGAGAGAAAGCCTCTTCTTGATATGACTTTGAATGTAGCTGAAGAGAGCGAGGAAGTTTACAATGGGGATAAGGTGAAATATACTATTGACCTTCTGAATATAGGGATGGATGAGAATCTTGATGTTATAATCGAGACAAAGGTTGTTGATTTGGATAGGAATGTTGTGCTTGAATTGGCTTCAGAAGAATTTGTTCTTCAGAAGAATCTCTCTTTGAGAAAAGTAATGAGAGAATTCTCTGCTCCAATGAATCTGCGGGAGGGGAGATATCTTGTTATTGCAAGGGCCAATTATTACGGGTTTAGCGCAGAGGCATATGATGGGTTTGAAATAATCTCAGTTGAACAGCCTATTGGGAATACATGCAATCTTTATGGATTGCTGATATCCCTTATACTTGTTGCAATTGCAATTTTGCTCATTTTTATTGTTTTAATTAGAAGGAAGAGGAAGGTTATAGTCAAGAAGTGCAGGGCAGAGGGAGAGGTCAGAAGAGAGATTGGGGAGATGCATGAGTATATGAGGAAGTCTTTCAGACATTTCAGGCACAAGCTCATAAGCAGAGATGAATATATGCGCAGGAAGGTGCTTTATCTTCATAGAAAGAAGGAATTGGAGAAGGAGCTTGCGGATATAAGGAGAATGAAGTCGACTTTCACAGAGAAAGAGCTTATTACACTCGGAGCAATGAAACATCGATTTAATGAGGAGCTTATAAGACTGGAGAGAGAGTATAAGCGGGGTACAATTGAGACAGAGGGGTACAAGAGAACAAAGCATGAACTTGAGAAGAAGATAGATGATATTGACAAACGCTTTAGATGTCTTGGGCATTAAACCTGTTTTGCTATAGTTTTAAAAACTTATAATTTTAGGTTAATTTATGGAAGAAGAATCAAATGATTTCGAGGAAGTAAATGAGGAAGGAAAGCCTCTTGAGCCGGGGCAGCCTGTTCCTGAAGGCGGGAGAGTAAGGCTCCCGAGGAAAGGGGAAGTTATAGGTGTTGTTATGCAGAGATTTGGGGGGAATAGGATGGAAGTTCTTGGAACAGATGGCAAGAAGAGAAATTGCAGGGTTCCAGGGAGATATAAAAGAATGCTCTGGTTAAGGCCTAAGGATACAGTTCTTATTTTTCCCTGGGAAGATGATGACGGGAAGGCAGATATAATATTCAAATACAATCCTGGAGCCGTCAATCAGTTAAGAAGGAAGGGCATGCTTAAGGATTTGCAGGATACGTTTTAGATGTAAGGACACCTATGGTTTCCTTGATATGTCATCTTTCCTTTTATTGCATCTGCGGATGAATTATCTGTTAATTGGGTGTCGGGGGAGCATCTTGATTAAAAGATTGGAGGAACTTGGGTAATTTTGTTTCTTGAGAAAGATAAGGTTTAAATTCAGGACAAAATAAGTGATTTTATGGCTATTGAAATGAAAAAGGAGATTGATTTTGCTGCAATAGAACAGAAATGGCAGAAGAAGTGGGAAGAGGCGGGGGCTTTTGAGGTTAAGGAAGATAAGAAAAAGAAAAAGTATTATGTTCTTGAGATGTTCCCTTATCCTTCGGCATCATTTTTGCATATGGGGCATGTAAGGAATTATACTATTGGGGATATAATTGCAAGGTTTAAGAGAATGAATGGATTTAATGTTCTTTACCCGATGGGGTATGACTCTTTTGGGCTTCCTGCTGAGAATGCCGCGAAGAAGGCAGGGGAGCATCCGAAGAAATATACTGAAGGGGCGATTGATAAAATAAAGGCTTATCAGAAGAAGCTTGGAAACAGCTATGACTGGAGCAGGACTATATCTACACATGAGCCTGAATATTATAGGTGGAATCAGTATTTCTTTGTCAAATTGTTTGAGAAGGGGCTTGCTTACAGGAAGAAGGCGCCCGTCAATTGGTGTCCTTCATGCCAGACGGTGCTTGCAAATGAAGAAGTTGAAAAGGGTAAATGCTGGAGATGCGAGAGTGAAGTTCAATCAAAGGATATTGAGCAGTGGTTCCTGAAAACGACGGCTTATGCGGATGAATTATTGAGAGATTTGGTTAAACTTGGATGGAGCGACAGGATAAAAGCAATGCAGGAAAATTGGATTGGAAGAAGCGAGGGAACTGAAATTTTATTTGATATCGGAGGCAAGAAGTGGCCAATCTTTACAACAAGACCTGACACTTTGTTTGGAGTCACATTCATGGTTGTGTCTGCTCAGCATCCAAGACTTATGGAGATTGTTACAAAAGAACAGAAGAAGGAAGTTGAGAAATTTTTGAAGAAGATAAAAGAGACAAAGGAAGAAGATGCGGAGAAATTGAATAAGGAAGGAGTTTTCACTGGAAGTTATGCCGTCAATCCATTATCAGGAGATAAAGTGCCTGTCTGGGCAGGGAATTTTGTTGTTGCAGATTATGGGAGCGGGATGGTTATGGCGGTTCCTGCGCATGACCAAAGAGATTTTGAGTTCGCAAAGAAGTATGATATTCCGATAAAGCTTGTTGTAATGCCCGTTGATGATAAATTAACTTCTGAGTCTCTTGAAGAAGCATATACTGGAAATGGGAATATTGTGAATTCGGAGGGTTTTGACAATCTGGAGAATATTGAGGCTATGGAGCATATAACGAAGGCGCTTGAGATGAATAAACTTGGAAGAAAAACAGTAAATTACAAGCTTAGGGACTGGCTGGTTTCTAGGCAGAGGTATTGGGGAACCCCTATTCCTATGGTTTATTGCGAGAAGTGCGGAATAGTTCCGGTTGGTGAGAAAGATTTGCCTGTCAAGCTTCCAGAAGATGTTGAGTTTGGGGATAAAGGCAATCCAATTTTGACAAGCAAGAAGTTTCAGGAGACAAAATGCCCTAAGTGCGGAGGAAAGGCAAAAAGAGAGACAGACACGATGGGAGGTTTTATGGATTCTTCATGGTATTTTTTAAGGTATTGTGACGCGAAGAACGACAAAAAGCCATTTGACGCGAAGAAAGTGGAATATTGGATGCCTGTTGACCAGTATATAGGCGGAATAGAACATGCAGTTG
>JBFYLR010000065.1:0-4695 GCA_041305305.1 Nanobdellota archaeon | reverse complement strand
CTGCGCCGCCTGCGCCAGAGCCTGTGCCTTATACTCGTTTACTTTCTGCTCAGACAATTCAGCATTAATATACGAAACCATTGCTCCGGCATCAACTGCCTCGTCAATTATTCCGGATACTTTGTCAAAATTGCTCGTCTTTACAATTATTCCCTGTTCTACAACAAACCCTTTCTCTACGTTCCTGTTGTTTATCCATTCTGTCCAGGGATAGACATTGTAATTGTCAAGCTGTATGTCCTTCTGTGCTATTCCCATCTTTATCAGTTCTGTCTGAAGACTGTCAGTTATCCTGCTCACATTGTCTTTTGCGTCCTGAGCAGTCGTCTGCTTGTCAACCACTCTCAGATACACCGAAACTTCATCAGGAATCGCCTTTATCTCTGCAGTCCCATCAGCTGAAAGTGTAGCCGCTTTTGTGAAAGTAATCACTCCCACGCTCATTAAAAGCGCGATTGCTGCAACAACAATCAATATTTTTCCTATCATCTCATCAACCTCCTTTCATCTTTTCTCTTTTGAGTATATCTCCATATAAAGCAAATCAAAGCTCCCAACGCAATTCCCCCAAGAACCCATACCAATATACCTGAGAAAATTGAACTTCCAAAAGCCGTTCCTGCAGATTTAGCCAGATTAGGAGCAGAAGCATAAAGCGCCCCTCCAGCAGGCTCACTTTCAACAAGAATTTCTGCACTATCTCTCGTAACACTCATTGAAGAATAGTTCATCCAAATCTTTATCGCTCCCGCAATAACTCCCGAGATTAATGCAGCAGGCAGGATTCCATAAAATGCCTTTCTCGGAGAGATTATTATTTTCCTGTTTGAAACCTTGTATTTCTTTATCCTCTTTCCCTTCACACTCCACAGAAATCCTTTCACTTCATCAACAAGCCCTGAACTCACAAGTTTCTCCATATTGTAAGTTATAGTGTTGAGAGGCAAATCCAGCCTGTCTGAAATCTCGCTTGCGCTCATCTCATTCTCGGCAAGAAGAGAGAGTATTTTCTTCGCAGTCTTGTTCGAGAGAACTTCTGCTATCTTCCCGCTCCTCGGGTCTTCAATATCAATGTTGAGGTATTTCTCATTCATGAAAGATAGAAGTATTGCCCCTATATAAATAAACTGAAGACTTCAATCCTATTTGAAGCAAATAATTATAATAATCTATAAACATGAAGCTTTGCAAAAAGCGAATGTTAAAGATTCTTTATCAAATAATTATAATAATCTTTAAATAGAGTGAGATTTTATTTAAATCATGAATAAATGGGTGGAGATTTTGCTCGGTTTGGTGTTTATAGTCGCGGCAGTCTTTGTCGGGCTTTCATTCCCAAGCTGGATGGATTCTGCCCTCGTAGTTTTGAAAGGCGGATTGCTCTGGTTTGTCCTCGGAATAGGCTTGATTCTTGTAATGCTCGGCATCTCTGAACTTAAAGGATAATTCTAAAAGAACTGGCTTAGTTTTTTCTGCTTCCCGTAGTTTTTCAATATTATTGAATGCCTTGTAAACTGAAAAAGAGGTATTTTCATCCTGCCCCTTATTGATTCAATCGCCTCTTCAACTGTTGCAAACTTCTCAGGCGCCTTTGAAAACGCCTCTCTTGACACCTGCCTTAGAATTCCAACTCCCAGCGGAGCATAATACTCCGGGCGGACTTCCCTGAAAACAATGCACTGCGCCTGTCTCTTTATTCTTTCAAGATATTCGCACAGAGCAAGACGATTGACATAATATGCTCCCGTCACATCATCAGCATATTTTGTCCTTGCAAAAAAAGATTCGTAATCATGCCAAATGCCAAGAGTCTTTAGAGACATTTCAATTACTTCAAACGAAAATTTTTCAGGAAGAAGAAGAAATTCATAATGATTTCCGAGATATTCTGAACTGAATACCATAATGTCAGATATCTCGGGCAGAAGTTTTATGCTCTTCAGCTTGTTCTTTGATATAGTGTCATCAACTGCAGTTATACTCCATCTTGTCGGCACAAGCTTTCTGTTTGACTTCAGCCCAAGCAGTCCTGCAGAAAGAAGTTTTATTATATTTGATGTTTCAATCCCTGATTTATGAAGCTCAACTATTGATGTTGCTGATTTTGCGTCAGTGTCATTTACAAGATATTCAACTTTTGGAATTATTTTTGGATTTTCCTGCAGCCTTACTCTTTCAACATCTGCGGCATGCTGTATAAGGGGAGTTTTCGCATCCTGCTCCCTCTGTTTTGTTATAGGCCTCTTAAGTTTGAATTCGGTTGACACTGATTTATGAGTCATTGCAACTTCCTGCATTACTGGAAGAAACTTTGTGTCCCTCTCCTTTGCAAGCTTTACGCTTGACTGCGTTCTCCCATAAATTAATTTGTTCCTGAAAGAAAGAATATCCTGAATGGACAGCTTGTTTCTGTGCCAGAGCTCGGGAGAAGACATTATCTGGGTGTCCCCTGACTCTTCAGGGCTTAATATCCCGGTATAAACATTAGGGTAGTTCCATTTTCCTACAAATATCTCCGGCGGCGTTGAACCTGAGAATTCCTTTAAAGTTATTGTCTTCCCAAGAAGAAAAGAATGTTTCTTGCAATCCTCTTTTTTACATATTCTGCAATAAGCCATTAAAATCAATGCAAATAATTGCTTTTATGTATTATTATGATATAATTATTTCATCAGAAAAAAATTAATAAGTTTCTTTTAACAGAGTTGAATCTGCCCCTGCCAACCCTTCCATCCGCAATTAATGAATTAATAATCTAAGAAAGTAAGAATAAAAGAAAGAATTAATCCTTCTTAGAAACAGCTTTTATGTTCTTGTTCAGCTGAACCATTGCTTCTTCCAATTGCTGCTTATTCTTTGTTCCTGTGCAGACAAGCTTCCCATTTGAAAAGAGAAGGAATGTTGCTGTAGGCTCAGTCAATTTGTAAACCAATCCTGGGAACTGCTCAGGCTCATATTCAGTATTTCCAAGTTCAAGTGCAAGATAGTTAAGATTTAGGTTGAGCTTTATGCTTCCCGATGCAACAATGTTCTGAACCGTTATTTTGGGCTTGTCAGTAATTCTAACCCCTATTTTTGCAATCTGTTTTATAACCTGCTCAATAACTTCCTTCACCTGAGCTACACTTTTCGTTCCCGTGCACACCAAATTGCCCGATGAAAACACCAAAACGGCAGACTTGGGCTCTTTTATCCTTAAAACAAGCCCTGGAAACTGCTCAGGATTATATTCGGTGTTGCTCTGTGTCTTCGCAAGCTGTGTTAAAGAGACAGGTTTCCCCAGAGAAGTAGTTGCAACAATATTTTGAACCTTTAAATTTGATTTTTCAGCCATAATCAGTGCAGTTATAGGATTTATAAATAAAGACCCTTTATAAAGCTTTTTCTTTCTTCCCGTCGTGAAAGAAAAAGGGCAGGGATTATCAAATCCCTGGAGTTGACTTTATAAAGCCATTTTAGCGAGGATAATTAATCATAAACATTTTTTCTGTGCCCTATTCTAACAACAAGAATCTTATTCATAGATACAATGACATCCACAACAGCACGATAATCAGCAATCCTCAATCTCCAAAGCTTCTCTCCCTGAAGTCTCTTAAAGAATCTGAAAGGATTGTCGCGTATAGAGTAAAGTTTGTTCAAAATCATCTCAGCGTCCGTTTTATTAATTTTTTTAAGAAATGTTTTAGCCGTCTCTGAAAACTCTAATAAATACATTATTTTAGAACTATCCCAAGTTCTTTTGCAACCTTCTCAATCGGATAGACCCTGCCCTTCCTAATATCTTCCAATCCTTGCTTAATCTCATTTATCTCCTCTTCGCTTAATTCTTCTTCTTCAATGTTATCAATAATTCCATTAAGCACTTCATCGTAAGATTGCCTCTCAAACTTCCTTAATGTTTTCAGTCTCTCAAGAGTTTCTTGGCTTATTTGTATAGTTGTTTTTTCCATGTTATATATGAGCTATAACTAGTATATAAAACTACCTTTTCCCCTTCTTTGCCGCCCTTTTTATATCGTTCAAGGTGTTTATGTCTTCAACTCTCCTGTCCGGGCGGTAATTTGTTATCCTTGGAAACCTGAGAGCATACCTTGAAGAATATGAAGGGCTCTCCTGTATGTTCTGATAATTCACAGAAACAACTATTTTAGGCTTTACAACCACAGAATCTGCCTTCTCTTCTGTAATTAGCGGCTTCAATAGCTTTGTCATCTCGTCATATGTTGTCCCTTCACTCTCAAGCTCTTTCAATCCCGAGCTTACTTTGCCCACTTCAACAAGTTGGTTGTCATTTTTCTCATCCCTGCATGCAACAATATAGCTTGTAAGCCATCCTCCCCTCTTTCCAGTCCCATGTTCTGCTCCAACAATAACTAAATCCAAATCATTCATGACCGGCTTCAGCTTTACCATGTACCCCACTCTCCTCCCCTGCTTGTAAGGAGCATTCAACGTCTTTATCATCACTCCCTCTTCGCCGACACCAAGAGCCTTCTGATAAAACTTCTCAGCTTCTTTCTCAGAATCAGTTATAATAAACTCGGAAGGCTTTATCACCCACTCTTTTTCCTTTACTATCTTCTCCACCATCTTTCTCCTTTCTCTGAAAGGCTTTTCAATATAATTTTTGCCTTCATAATAAATCACATCAAATACGTTTATTTCCACAGGCAGGCTTAAAACAAGCTTGTC
>JBFYLR010000064.1:0-15472 GCA_041305305.1 Nanobdellota archaeon | reverse complement strand
ATGCGGGGGCTAGGATTCGAACCTAGGAAAGCACTAAGCTACTTGGTCCTAAGCCAAGCCCGTTTGACCACTCCGGCACTCCCGCAATGTTCCTCGTAGGAACTTGAGGGTTTGAAGATTGATATCTTCACACCCGCAATGATTCTTTTAGAAAGAGTTGGGTTTTAAATTATACGTTTTAGGGGATGTTTGGATATTTTGATTGTGATTTTATCTTCCGGATTGATGAGATATTCCCGGTTTGAATCTATTGCAAGTATGGATTTTACCGACGGTATTATTGTTATTTCTTCATTTTGGCCGATTTGCAGGTTTTGCATTTTTATTTGATTGAGGATTTTGCCCTGATAAGGCTCTCTCGCTATCATTTTTATGAATTTTGACTGCGGTGAGAATGGGGTGCCCCCTGCTGACTTAAACCAGGCCGTTGAGCCTGTTCCAGTTGAAAATATCAGCCCGGATGAACGCTGTATTTCTTCCTGGTTCTTGAAATTTATTTTGTATTTTGAGATATGATATGCTTTCTCGCTTGCTACAAAAACATCATTAAGGGCGAGGTGCTCTATTGGCTTGTTATTAATTTGGACTTCAATTCTTTCCAGCAATTCTGTTTTATGCTTGTTTTTCTTTATTTCTTCAAGTTTTTCTTTTAATTTGGAGAGCGGAATTGTTGTTAATGCACCAACACTTGTTTCAGGAGAGGAGTTTACTGCAAGAAGGGGCTTGTTTTCTATGAAGTGCGAAGCTGAGAGGGCTGTGCCATCGCCTCCTATTGAGATTATAATATTTATGTTTTCTAATTCTTTTTTTGTAAGAGTATTTTTCCAGGCATAAATTACCTTGCTGCAAGATTTTTCAAGAAACTTGTGGATGTCCGGGTGATTTTGCTCATGCGGGTGCTTGCAAACAACAAGTGCTTTCATTATTGTTAAGCTACTTCTGTGTTTTTAATTGTTTACGTTATTTAACCAATAATTATTTGATAAATTGAGAGGGTTTGATTGTTATCTATTAATTTGGTGTCAGGGGTATTATTAACAAGAAAGAGAGGGTAAATGTGTTGATTAAAGAGAAGCTGAAAAGCCTGTTTCACTTTTTCTTTTTTGCGGCTTTGGCTTTTTCGGCTTCTCTTTCTGCGCTTGCTACTTTGGCTTTCAATTTATCTTCCAAGCCGAGCCTGTCAATGAGTTCTTTGTATCTGTTTCTGATTGTGACTTCTGTTATTCCTGCAACGTCTGCTACTTCTCTTTGAGTTTTCTTCTCGTCGTTCATGAGGGCTGCAACATATAATGCCGCTGCTGCAATTCCTGCAGGGCCTCTGCCGGAAGTTAGCTCGCTTATATCTGCGCGCTTGAGAATTTTAAGGGCTTCATTCTGTGTTTTTGGACTTAGGTGGAGAATTGATGAAAATCTTGAGATGTAATCCTTCGGAGAACTGGGAGTGATTTTGATTTTAAGTTTTCTTACTATAAATCGGTATGTTCTTCCAATTTCTTTTCTTTCAACATCTGATGCTGCTGCAATCTCATCCAGTGTTCTTGGAATGTTGTAGGAACGGCAGGCTGCGTATATGCAGGCGGCGATTACTGACTCCATTGAACGTCCTCTGACTAGTCCTCTCTGAAGAACGAAGTTGTATACTCTTGAAGCTTCATCTCTTACTACGCTTGGAAGGTTAAGGAATGAGGCTACACGCCTTAATTCTGCCATTGCAAGCCTGAGGTTTCTTTCGATTGAGGTAGATACTCTCTCCTGCCATTTTTTAAGTCTTAAGAATTTACGGGTTTGCCCGCCTTCAAGCTTGTAAATATCAGAAATCTCTCCTACGTTAGTTGTTAATCCTTTGTCAAATTTCTGCAGAGAGATTGGCGCTCCGCCTCTGCCTTTTTTATCGCTTTTATCAAACTGTCCGCCGACATCCTGCCCGGTGTCAACCATTTTTTCTTCAACAATAAGCCCGCATTCGTTGCAAATTATTTCTCCACGCTGTTCATCATAGGTTAAATCAACACTTTTGCACTCAGGACAGCGCTTTACGTAAGTCATGGTAAGATTTATAAATGTTATTGGAGAAACGGCTATTTAAACCTTTCTATCTATCTTATTTTTGTCGTCGAGAAATCTTGAAATACGATGTGGCTTACTTTTTTGCCTCAATAAGGACAGCATTTACACACCCTTCCTGGCTTGGGCGGTTTGTTATTCTTGCTTTTCCAAGAGAAGTTTCAATGACTGCGCTCTTAACCAGTCTGTTTTGACGGGCAAAGAACTTGTTTTGAGGAGTTTCTTCAACGTTCTTTATTTCTGCCTTTTTGACTTTTCCACCTACAAGGACGTTTGCAGTGTCTGATTTAAGCATGATTATTTTCTGGTTTCCGCCGCGAACTTTCAATTGTTTTCTTTTTGTTTCTCCAAGAACAACGAGTCTTTCCTGGTTCTGCCTTTCATAGAGGCGCTTCTTTCTTTTTGCGTGGTATTTCCCGCCGGTTACTTTTCTTCCTAAATCCATAATCTATCTGAAAAAAGTTGATTTATATATCTTTTGTAAGATGATAAGATTATGTTTGATTTGCTATTGTTGCGGGCACAAGAGAATCTCTTGATTCTTTGTGCAGAAAATTCAGTGAATTTTCTTGCATCCTCATCTGATGATTACGGTGCTCCTCACTTCGGCAAACAAACATAGATAAGTTTATATATCGTACAAAATCTCAGCAATTATGGCAAACGGAATTGAAAGACCACTGGACCTTTTGAACGCATCAAAAGGAAAAGAGGTTCTTGTACAGCTTAAAGGCGACAAGCAATTTGTCGGAACACTTGTGGCATTTGACATACATGTCAATGTTGTTCTTGACAATGCAAAGGAAGTCCATGACGGAGAAGTCAAGAAAAGCATAGGATTGAGCTTCTTGAGAGGAGATACCATAATATTTATATCTCCGGCTTCCACTTCTTTAAGCAAGTAAATAGTTGAAAAGGTGATGAATGGCAAATGATTTTTTCAGAGATACAATTGATAATCTAAATCTTGGTGTGTGCGTTCTGGATAAAAATAAGAAGATAACTTATTGGAACAAGGGCGCAGAGAATCTTACCTGCTTTTTGAGTTCTGAGGTTATGGGAAAGAGATTCGGGCTTTCAAAGGAAGACTGTCCTATTGCAAAAACAATAGAGGACGGAAATCAAAGAGAGAGCGAGGCGCATATGAAGAATAAAAAGGGCAAGAAGGTGCATCTTTCTGTAAGGGTAACGCCTGCGAGGGATGCTGAAGGGAATCTCATAGGAGCAAATGCTATGTTTCACGATATTTCTTCACAAACGGTGCTTATTAACAGGATAAAAGAACTTGAGAGAACAGCTTCATTTGATTCTCTTACACAATTGCCCAATAGAAGGCTTTTTGAGAAAAATCTTGTTGCAAGATTTGAAGAGATGCAGAGAAACAGGAAGCCATTTGGGTTTATTTTTATAGATATTGACAATTTCAAGATGATTAATGATAATTATGGGCATAATGTTGGAGACTTGGTGCTCAAAATGGTTGCGAAAAAACTTTCTGATACATTGAGACCTTATGATATTGTTGGGAGATGGGGCGGAGAGGAATTTGTATCTCTTGTTCCTTATGTTAGCAGAGAGCAGCTGCATGCAATATCCAATAGAATGCGCTCAATGATAGACAGAATGAGTGTTTTTACCGGTGAGAGCGTTTTGAAAGTCACTATTTCTGTTGGGGCAACACTCGCTACTCATGAGGACACGATTGACAGCATTGTTAAGAGGGCTGACAAGCTCATGTATGTTTCAAAAACTACAGGGAAGAATAAGGTTACTATTGAATTGAAGAACTGATTTTAGAATTATCTGTTATCGCAAACAGACTTGAGCAACTTAGGAGAAAAGAAGGTTTGGCGGGGCAAGAAATATTCTGTTTGATTAAATATTGCATTTAAACTTTGACTTTGTCGAAGTCATTGACTATCTTTGTGTTCTTGAAGACATTTCTTGCTTCTTTTTCAATTATCTGGGGGATGTTTTCATATTTATGCGAGAGATGGACAAGAAGGAGCTTCTTTGATTTAGAGAGTTTTGCTATTTTTCCGGCATCTGATGCCATGAGGTGCTTGTATTCCCTTGCTTTTTCAGATTCTTCGCTTGAGAAAGAGGATTCTGTTATGAGAATGTCAGAATCTTTTGCAAGTTCTATGGCCTGCTCATTGTATGCTGTGTCGAGAATGAATGTGACTTTCTTTCCTTCTTCCATATATGCTACATCCTTGCATTTTATCTTCTTTCCATTGAAGGTTATGTCTTTTCCCTGCTGGAGCTCTTTAAGGATGGGGGAGTTTGGAAGCTTGAATTTCTTTATTTTTGATTTATTGAGCCTTATTTTGTCTTTGAGGATTAGAGAGTATGCCAGAGTAGGTGTTCCATGAAACATTGATGAGGCATTGACTTGGAAATCTTTTTCATTTATTATTGTTCCAGAGTTTTCTATCTCATGAACTTCAAGATTTATGCGGAAGTCAAAGACTAGCTCCTGAATTAGCTGCAAGAATCTTCTTGTTCCCTTTGGACCATAGACTTTGAGGGTTCTTACATAGTTAGACATTGCAAGAGTCTGGAATAAACCAGGAAGACCGAGAATGTGGTCTCCATGCCAGTGCGTTATGAGTATTCTTGTAAGTTTTGTTGGGCTCAAACTGGCAACTTTAAACTGCCTTTGAATGCCTTCACCGCAGTCCACGAGGATGTTTTCGTTTGCAAAGCTAGCCAAAATACCGACGTGGTTGTGCTTTTTGGTAGGAATTGCGCTTCCTGTTCCCAGGAAGGTGATGTTTAGTGTTTCCATGATTTTTGAAGGAGATTATTGTTTAAGAAGTTATTGGATGGCGGTGATGATAATTAGGTAATTTTATAAACAAAATTATTGACTTTAAGATATAGACTTATGCCCTTGTAGCTCAGCCTGGATAGAGCATCGGACTTCTAATCCGGAGGTCGCAGGTTCAAATCCTGTCAGGGGCGCTTAGTCTTAAATGGGTTTGGTATGTATTGTCTTTAATATAATCATTCTTATAAATCTCCTATAAGTTAAATTTGCATGAACATTCTATTCGTATGCAAGCACAACAGGTTCAGGAGCAAAGTGGCTGAAGCGTTGTTTAGGCATTATTACAAAAAAGATGATGTAAAGACGAAGAGCGCAGGCTTGATTGTGGATGTAATGAAACCATATATCAACAGGAATGTTGTTCTTGTGATGAAGGATAAAGGGATTTCTATGAGGGATGACGGGGCGAAGAAGATTGACGATTTCATTCTGAAATGGGCTGATAAGATAATAATTACGGCTGACAATGTTGCTCCTGAGATGTTCAAGGGAAAGGAATTTATGAAGGGGAAGCCGATTGAGTTTTGGGATATTTCTGATACTTCTGAAAGCGATGTTAAGGGTATTGCTGTGAGAGTTAATTTGATTGAGAGGAAGGTTTTAGATTTAATAAAAGAATTAGGTTAGATTTAAAAGATAGAGGGGTTATTGGTTTTTATGCGCAGGTGCCACAATGGTACTGGGTTCGGTTGCAGCCCGAATTTTCCTGGGTTCGATTCCCAGCCTGCGCTTAATTCTCTCTGACTTTCTCTTGTTGCGGTGCTCCTCGCTTGCACTGCGGGCATCCTCCCTGCGGAAAGCAGAGATCCCAGCCTGCGCTTATCTTCCTCTTTCTACTTCTTAGTCTTTAAACCTATGATTGAGAATATGAAGACAATTAGGTACATGACGAGTCCATAGACGCAGACAGGTATTGAAGCTATTTCTGATGAGCAGGAGGCTGAATAGCAATATCCTGCGGTGTTCTGGAATATCTCTGTGTAGGAGAGATAGCCTGAGAAGAGTATTCCTGCTATAGAAAGAAGAAGAATGGCTTTGAGGGCTGTTTGTTTATTCATATGTCAAGGAGTTTTTGCCTATTTTTATAACTTTCTTAGCATAATACTATTATCTTTGATTTGCTCTTGTCTTAAGGTTTCTCGCTTGCGTTATGAGATTGATATCTCAAACCTTCGCTATCCTGTTGGGATAGATTCAGGAGCTGCGAACCTTAATCCTGCGGCAAACAAAGATTTAAAAGTACAACAAAACTCATTTTTTGATAAACCACAAGGAGGTTAAAAATGGCAACACAAGGATACTGCGTTAAGTGCAAGGCTAAGACTGAGATAAAAGACCCAGTTGAGAGCACAACATCTAAAGGCACTAAAATCGCAAAAGGGAAATGCCCTAAGTGCGGTACAACGGTATGCAGAATGGGCGGAATAGTCAAGTAAGCCCGGATTTATTTTAATTTATTTAGAGAATTTAAATTTATTTAATAATTGGTAAAGGTATGAGCAAAAAGGAAGCAAAGAAGAAAGAAGTAAACGAGAGGTATAATAAATTGATTGAGCTTGCTTCCAGAAAGAGCATTTTCTATCCAGCTGCAGAGATATATCCTAATTTTCCTGCAGGTTTCTGGGATTTTGGGCCGATTGGACAGGCAATAAGAAGAAAAGTTGTTGATTTTTGGAGGCATGAGCTTCTTCAGAGAGAGAATATGCTTGAGATACACGGCTCGCAGATTCTTCCAGCCTCTGTTTTTGAAGGTTCGGGACATTTGAAGTCTTTTGCTGATCCCATTGTGCAATGCACAAAGTGCAAGAAGTTTGAGAGGGCTGACAGGCTGATTTCCGATGCTATTGGGAAGAATGTGCCGGAATCAATGGCTACAGAGAAGCTTGATGAGCTAATTGTGAAGAACAAAGTCAGGTGTGCAAAGTGCGGAGGAGAGCTTTGGAAAGTGTCAAAGTTTAATATGATGGTTGAGACGATTGTCGGTAAGCAGGGAGAGTTTAAGACATTTTTAAGGCCTGAAGCGTGCCAGAGCATTTTCATGAATTTTGCCAGAATGGTGAAAACTATGAGACTGAAACTGCCTCAGGGAATTGCACAGGCAGGCGGCGCATTCAGGAATGAGATTTCTCCAAGGCAATCAATAACGAGGAGTGTTGAATTTGCGCAGATGGAAACAGAGGTATTTTTTGATGCTTCGAAGATAAATGAGATTGAAGGATTTGATGAGGTTGCTGGTTACAAAGTAAGAGTTCTCAGGCTTGGAAAGGACAAAATTGAGGAGATTAGCGCTTCTGATTTGGCTGCAAAGAAGATTGTTCCAGGGAAATTGATTGCATATTATCTTGCGAGAACACAGCAGGTCTGGAATGCAATGGGGATACCTCTTGATAAATTGAGATTCAGGGAGGTTGACAAGGATGAGAGGGCATTTTATTCGCTTTCTACATTTGATTTTGAAGTTGAGACTTCATTAGGATGGCTTGAACTTATTGCAAATAATTACAGAACAGATTATGACTTGACAGGACATATGAAACATTCTGGAACGGACTTGCATTTTACAGATTCTGGAAATGGAAAAAAAATAATGCCTCATATCTGGGAGATATCTGCAGGAGTTGACAGGACAATGTTTGCCATTCTTGATAATTCAATGAAAGAAGGCAAGGAAGGAACGTATTTTGCATTACCTCCAAGAATTGCTCCCTACCATTGTGCGATATTTCCGCTTGTTAACAAAGATAAGATGCCTGAATTTGCCAAGATGGTTGAGAAACAACTTCTTGGAGAGTGGTTTGATGTCTTCCTTGACGAATCGGGAAGCATAGGGAGGCGATATGCGAGGGCTGATGAGATAGGGATTCCTTTCTGCATGACAATTGATGGAGATTCTGTCAAGAACAAAGATGTTACTTTAAGGGAGAGGGATTCAGGAAAACAGGTAAGAGTTAAATTATCTGAACTGAATGAGGTTCTAAGGAATTTGGTGAACGGAAAGATAACTTTTGAGAAAGCAGGCAAAGCTTTGAAGTGAGTAAAGAACTTCTGGTTTGAATAGCTTTAAATATCTAAGAGATTATTTTTTAGGATGAATAAAAAGAAGGTGAGGGATGAGAAATTGCTTGAGGAAGGAGAGGTAAGCCTTGTAATTGAAGATTATGACGAGATATTTTCTGATTTTGACCCAAGGCCTTTTTCCCATAGGGCTTTGTCTGTTGACTTTTTGGATGAAGCGAGAAGGGCAACAAGAGAAATAGGGGAGGGCAAGTTTGAGCTGAGATTCATGCTCCCTTCTTCGAAAAAGAATTCTGAGAAGGAAAAACTTGTAAGAAATAGATTAAAGGAGCATTTCAAGAAGCATGCCGGAATGCTTGAGAAAGAGCACAGCAAAGTAATCATGCAGGGAATCGCTTTTCTATTTTTTGGGCTGATATTTATGTTTTCTGCAGCATATATCATATTTCATTACAGTGAAAGTCTGAGCTTAATGAAAGAATTTGTGATTGTTCTTCTTGAGCCAGGAGGGTGGTTCTTGTTCTGGGAGGGCCTGGATTTGATAATTTTTGAGGCAAAGAAGAAGAAGCCGGATTTGACATTCTACCGGAAGATGGTAAAGGCGGAAGTTGAATTCATAAAGTACTAAGATGGAGAATATTTGGTTTTATTCGCTTTTGAGTGTATTCTTTGTAAGCATTCTTTCTTTTGTAGGGGTTTTCAGCCTTGCTGTCAAGGAGAAAAAACTAAGAAACTTTCTGATATTTTTCGTGAGCTTCTCTGCGGGAGCTTTGCTTGGGGACGTATTCATTCATCTGCTTCCCGAAGCTGTCGAAATGAACGGGTTTGGGATTGAGCTTTCTTTTTCAGTGCTTGCTGGCATAATGCTCTTCTTTATTCTTGAAAAGGTTGTTCAGTGGAGGCATTGCCACTCAGTTTCTGAGGAAAGCAAAAAAATACACAGCTTTGCGTACATGAATCTTATAGGGGATGGACTTCATAATTTTATAGATGGGATGATAATTGCTGCTGGTTATGTTGCAAGCATTCCAATCGGGGCAGCTACAACTATCGCAGTGATTCTGCATGAGATACCACAGGAGATTGGGGACTTTGGGGTGCTTATGCATGGAGGTTTCTCAAGAAAGAAGGCTTTGTTTATGAATTTTGTTTCTGCTTTGGCTGCAGTTTTTGGGGCAGTTATTACTCTGATAGTTCTTGGCTCTTTTGAGCACATTGAAAACATTCTTATCCCTCTTGCTGCTGGAGGATTCATTTACATAGCAGGAAGCGATTTGATTCCTGAACTGCATAAGGAGAGAACGATAGTTAAGTCGCTTATTCAGGTGCTGTTTATTCTTATTGGGATTGGGATAATGTTCTTACTGGTTTGAGAAAATACGAATATTTTTTAAAGCATGGCAGTTTACCAGCAAGATTGGGCTTATAGGATAATGGTAGTCCGTCCGAATGGCATTCGGAAGGTTCGAGTTCGATTCTCGATAGGTCCATTCTTTTGAATAAATTTATAATGTATTTTCTTTACCTATTTCTGATTCACTCTTGCCTTAAGGCTTCTCGCTTTGCTGCGAGCCTTAATCCTTCAGTGAACAGAAAGGGCCTATAGGATAGTGGTAGTCTGCATCGTTCGCGTCGTTGAGGCTCGGGTTCGATTCCCGATGGGTCCATCTATAAACTTTCTTTTGGGAAAAGAAACCTTCTAGGAGTTCAAAGAAAATATTCCTGCTGACAGATAGAAAAGATATTTATATCTCTAAAAAGTAGGGTTATGAATATCGGTTAAAATGCTTGAGAAATTTTTTGGGCTGTTTTATGGCTCTTCGGGAAGAAATAGTAATTTGAAAAGAGAGAACGATTCTGTTGTTTATATCACAAAAACCACTCTCTCCGGGGGCAGGAAGGGCTATTTAGTCAGAGGTTTGGCAAGGGAAGAGGCATTTTATGACTCGATTCAGGATGCTGCGAAGGCAGTTGCCGGGATATATGCAAAGAGACATAATATTTGCCTGAGCACTTTAAGGGGTTCATTCAAAATAAGCTCAATAAGTCAGAAAGAGCTTGATGCAATAGTGCTTGAGTGCGAGATGCATGCTGGGGGGAAACCAAAAATATCCAGCGAATTAAAGATGCAGGCTAGTTCATGCTCTGAACCTAAAATATCTGTAAAGAATATTAGAACCAGCGGGCGAGGCAAATAGCTTAAAAAGGTTTTTAAATAACTAAATGCTTATTCTATTGTAATGGCGAAGACGATTGGCATTATAGCCATAAAAGGGGGTGTTGGAAAAACAAGCGTAGCTGCTTCTCTTTCTGCAGATTTGGCAAAAAGGCATGGAAAGAAGGTTCTTTTGATAGATGCAAACTATTCGGCTCCAAATCTTGGATTGCATATGGATATTGTGGAGCCTGCAAAGACAATACATGATGTTCTTTCAGGAAAGGCGCAGATGGAACATGCAATTCACTCGAGATATGGTGTTGATGTAATTCCAGGAAGTTTTGTTTATTCAAAAGGGATAAATCATATGAAATTGAAGAGCAGAATAGATGATGTGAAGGATAAATATGATTTTGTGGTTATTGACGCTTCTCCAAGCATGAATGACGAGATACTTTCCACTATTGCAGCGGCAGATAATCTATTTGTTGTAACGACTCCAGATTATCCTACTTTAAGCTGTTCATTGAAGGCAGCGAAGCTCGCAAAGGACAAAGGGAAGCCCATATCGGGAATAATAATAAATAAGATAAGGAATCCAAAATATGAGATTGAGCTTGATGAGATTGAAAATGCAGTAGGAATACCTGTTGTTGCAAAGATTTTGGATGACAAGAATCATGTCAAATCTGTTTTTACAAGAATACCTGCAACAGTATACAACAAGAACTCGAAATTTTCCAGGGAGCTTGGAAAATTAAGCGATGCGATTGCAGGGCAGAAGACAAAGACTTCTCTTATGAGGAGATTGTTTTCCTTGAAGTTTGGGAAGGAAGAGATGAACAGGCAGGTTTTGAGAAAGGATTTCTATAATAGCCTGTTTGAAGACGCTTAAATTATCTTATTCTGGTTTATAATTATCTGCTATCGCAAATAGGGGGGAGCAACTTTGTTATTTTGAGATGTTAAGACTTGAGGAAAGAATTATCTGTTAAATTTCGGAGGGAACTGTTAGCAGAGGCAGATGAAAAGAGAAATGTATCATGGGCAGAGAGGAGTTTCATGAACAAGAAAGAAGATGCAACAGAACAAACAGTCTTTTTGAATTTATTTTGATGTTTATTATCAGATAATTTGCGGAGGGAAGGATTGGCTGGAGCAGCATAAGGATTAAAAGCTTGGAAGAGGGTTTATGGTTATGGCTAAAACTAACAATGATTGTATTTTTTGCAAGATTGTGAAGGGAGAGATTAAAGCGGATATTGTCAAGACAGGGAACAGCTTTATTGCTATAAAGGATGCTAATCCTGTGGCTGAGGGACATTTGCTTGTAATCCCGAAACAGCATTATGTCACTTTGCTCGATATTCCAAATAATCTTGCTGAAGAACTTCTAAAGTTCACAAAGGAACTTGCGTCTGATTTGCTCGGGAAGAAACTTGGAGACGGATTTAACATTATTATGAACAATCTTGAGCCCGCAGGACAGCTTGTTATGCATGCTCATATTCATCTTATCCCGAGAAAAGAGAAGGATGGGATAAGGTTCTTTACGAGGGTGAAGGAAGGGAAATAATATCTTTTAAAAACCTCTTATATCTGTTAAAATTAAGGCTCTGTAACTCAGTGGTAGAGTGCGGCTCTCATGAGGCCGAAGTCGGGAGTTCAATTCTCCCCAGAGCCATTTCGTATGAAACTTTCAAAAAAAGAGCTGGGGAGAATTATTAATAATTGGGATTTGGGCAGACTGAAGAAATATAGGCTTATCAAAGGAGGACTTGTTAATTATAATTATTTGATTCAGACAGAAAAGGGAAAATATATTGTCCGCATTCCTGGAAATAGCAGCAAAGAAAAATTAAACCACCTTAAACTACAGTTCAAAATATTGGCTTATCTGAAGGAACACCACTTTCCTTATGAGACGCCGCAACCTATTAAGTCAATCAAGTCAGATTACATTTTGAAGATTGGCAGCAAGATTGTATGGGTTTACAAGCTAATAAAAGGGCGAAACAGCAACGTGCCGAATCTTCTGCAAATAAAGCAGATGGCGAGAGCTCTTGCAGTTTACCACAAATATATTAAGAATCTTAAGGGAAAATCTGTAAAAGACCCCTCCCTTAAAAGAGTTGAAAGCGGATTTATGAAGATGGAGCATATCCAACCAAAAGACGAAGCTGACAAACTCGCCATGGAATATGGCTCTTATTTTAAAGATTTATTCAACGAGCTGAAAAATCTCCATTATTCATCAAATAAATTATTTGTCCACAGCGATTTTGATGCAAGCAATGTAATATTCCATAAGGGGAAGTTAACTGCTATTATAGATTTTGATGAAATGAATTACGCTCCAAGAATATTTGATGCCGCGATTTCAATAAGGGACTCCTGCTATGCGAACGGCAAAATTGATATGAGAAAGACAAGGCTTTTTCTTAGGGAATATGAGAAAATTAGCAAACTTAGCAGTAATGAAAAAAAATTGATAATCCCGATAATTCTATATGCAAATATCGACTTCTTTGTCTGGGCTTACGCACATATGAAAAAAGAGCCCGAAAACAAAAAGAAGTATATGAAAGAAATGATTGTCCTTACAGAAAACATAATAAATAATTATAGTCTGCTCGGTTCGCTTACTTGCCTATCACAATGTCCATTGTGGAGACATTAATTTTTTTGTCTTCTCTTTCAAATTCTTCACTTGCGATGCGGATGTCTTTGACTTTGAATCCTTCTTTCTCCAGGAATCTGCGTTTTGCGACTTCAACAACATCCACTGCTTTTGAGATATATTTTCCCCTTGAGCGGATAATAACTTCGGGGCTCTTTTTCACGGCGAGCTGGACTGAAATGCTCCTTACGTAGTTTATCAGGGGCTTTTCGCCTATGAATATTACATTATCTTCTTTGACAATCTTCTTCTCTTCCGGCTTGTTTTCAGAATTATTCGGCTGCTGGCTGGGCGACTGCGGTTGGTTTTGTTCCATCTTGTTTTACATTCTTCATCCTTACTAGACGAGCGATATAGCCGGCTATTTTGTTTCTTACCGGCTTGCTTGGCATTGTGCTGCTAAGCACTCTTTTGTTATGCTCGAAGCTATCGTTAAACTGGTTTTCACCGTCAAGGAGCTGTTTTGCGGCTCTTTTGACCATTAGTGACTTTATTCTGCCCATAATTATGGTTTGGAGGCACGATATATAAAGGTTATGTCTAAACGGAAATTAACAAACAATGACTAGATGGAGGGCAGATTGAGCAAGAAAAGAAGGGAGCATTCAGGAGGAATATAGGGGATAATTTTTTGTTAGTTTAGTAAACTGCAGAGGGAGGGGGTTCTCTGTTATAGCGGATAGAATGAGGCAACTTGGTTTTTTGAACTTATAACTTGATTTTCTCGAATTTTATAAGATTTCTCCAGTCTTTTGCATAGTTTTGGGCTTTTTTGTCTATTTCACCTGGGGAGAGGATTAATGCAGGCATCTTTTCAGATTGGGCTTTTTGGAGCGCAAGGGTTAAGTCTGTTTCGGTGATTTTCTTTTTGTCTTTTGCGATGAGATAGTACTCCTGCTTGCCGAAAAGTGTGTCTATCCTTACTTTGGCTGTGAATTCTTTCTTTTTTTCAAGAATGGATTCTATAATCTCCACATCTTTTGCAGCGAGATATTCTTTCAGATTTTCTGAGAATTCTGAGGGAGAGGGTTTTTTCTGTTTTGGTTTTGATTTTTCTTTTGCTATAGAATTATCTTCACTTGCTTCTTGCAGGGTTGATGCAGGGGCGGTTGGAACTGGAGCATCGGCTTGGGACTTACTAACAATTTCTTTTGGCTCTGTTTTTGGAAGGGGAAGAAGAGGATTGATTATATGGTTCATTTTTATTCTGAGTTCTTCTTCTGGAAGAGTGAAGAATTTCCAGAATATCTTTTCTTTGTTATCCACTACAATCTTGAAAGGGAGAGCAAAGTCTTTTATTGCCCTCAGGGCAACGCGGGTAACTGGTGTTTGGAGCTCATCATCGAGGACAGAATTCTTTTTCAGCAGGAAGAAGGCTTCTTTTTCTCTTTGATTGAGATATTCAGTGAAATTCTCAAGCTGGGGCTCCTGTCCTGGGATGAAGAAGAGCGAGGAACTGCCGACTTTTAAGTGGCTCATTCTTAATTTTGAGTCTTCATAGAGTTCGGAAAGAAATACGGATGAGAACATTGGAGCTACGTTTATCATCCTTGCTATCTGGACGGGCAGACTCGGGCCTTTTTCTGAGATAATTGCGATTATCCTCTCTTTTATTCTATTTACGTCCTGCATATATTGTTTGAGAAGTTAGTGGAGTTATAAATATTGTTGTGGTTTTATTGTTTATGGGCGTGTCCAGGAAATTTCATAGTAAGAGGTGTCTGATTCTTCATCAACTATTGCAATAAGGAGGTTTTTCTTTGTTGAATGGGCTATTCTGTTCTTTGCTGCGAAGTCGTGCCAGCTTAAGGGTTCATTTTCTCTTGTTACAAAGAGAATCCATCTGGCGTGCATTTCTCCAGGCTTTATTCCTTTGTCGTATACCCTGAAATCGGCTCCGTATTTAAGGGCTGTCTTAAGGATGTAACCTTTTTTTCTCATGTCGCGGAAGACAATAAACTTAGTTTCTATTCTTTTGTCTTTTTTCTTCAGTTTTTTAATAAGATTATCAAGGTCTATTGCTTTCTTTCCTGAGGAGACTGAAAGTTTATTCTCTGAGAGGAGAAAGAGAGCTTCAACTAATGAGTATTCCACTTTGCCATTTGCCTTTTCTCCAAATGAAGACTTCTCGCAGAGAGAAAATGCTTCTGAAGAATTCGAGGTTATTTTGTCGCCTGCATATTGCGCTATTATCATACATATTGGTGGAAATTTTGATATATAAAAGTTGAGGTTAATTATGCGGGGGCAACTTTGGAAAATCTGTAAGGTAAAAGAGCCTTTCTGCACAGCATGAAGTTCATTAAGAATTTGCAATGCTTTATTCGTTTTAAGGCTTAAAACGCTGTTTTATTATGCTTTTGAGATGTAAGGTAACGTTTAAATATAATTTTTGTCTCTGTTTTTCATACTAAAAGAGGATTGAATGGTATACAAGAAGTACATAAAGAGGAACGGGAAGTTATATGGACCGTATTATTATGAATCTATCAGGGATGAGAAGGGTAAGGTAATTAACAGGTATGTTAATAAGAGTGATGAGAGAGTTGTGAGCAAGTCTCTTCCTCTTTTGTCTTACAAGCTAACTCTTATTGTTTTGGGTGCTCTTGCCCTGATTTCACTCGGGATTATTTTTCTGCTGAATTATCAATCCACCACTGGAATGGTCTCTTTTGATAATGAGATGACTTTCTTTGAGGGAGAGAAGATTCATGGGAAAATT
>JBFYLR010000063.1:0-6620 GCA_041305305.1 Nanobdellota archaeon | reverse complement strand
TGGAGAAAGCATGATAGAGAGCTTGTAAAGACAAGAATGATTAAATGGAGAGAGGGATTAGCCATTGCTGAAGTTGAGAAGCCACTTAGGCTGGATAAGGCAAGAGCACTTGGATACAAGGCAAAGAAAGGATTCTTTGTTGTTCGAGTTCGTTTGAATAGGGGAGGAAGAAAGAGACCAAGGCATAATCATGGAAGAGTTTCAAGAAAACAGCACGAGAGAAAGATATTGAAAATGTCTTATCAGTGGGTTGCTGAGCAGAGAGCTGAGAAGAAATATCTTAATCTTGAAGTCTTGAATTCATATTATCTTGGAAAGGATGGAAAGCATTATTTCTTTGAAGTTATACTTGTTGACCCAAGCAAGCCAGAGATAAAGAGCGATCGTGTGATAAATTGGATTTGCAGTCCTGATAATCATAATAGAGCAGCAAGAGGATTAACTTCTGCAGCGAAGAAATCAAGAGGGCATGGCACCAAAGTGCCTACAGCAAAAGTAAGGCCTAGCTTGAGAGCTCATAATAGAATGGGTAAATAGAGATATTTTTCTTATAGTGTTTAACTTAAGTATTATCTGATATTTTTGGCAGAGGTGAGGAACTTGAATACTATTATCTTTGACTTATTCTTGCTGCGGTGCTCCTCGCTTCACTGCGAGCATCCTCCCTGCGATAAGCAAAGAGGGCTAAAACCCCAGAATAAAAAATTGTAAAAGAAAAATAAAAATAAAAATTTGCGCTTAAACTGTTACTTTTCCTGCAACAGTTCCTGTTGACTGAGAAGCCAAACTGCTTCCTGTCTTGGTATATTCCACAGTTACATCCCCTTTGAATGCAACTCCTGCCGTTAAGGCTGGGCTGCATGGCACTGTTACTGTAGCCAGACCGTTTGCAAGAAGCGACGCACCAGAGCTAACTGATCCGCAGTTGCTGATTGTGACATTGCCTATAACCAAGTCATCTCCTCCGTTATTCTTTACTTCAATTGATACGCCTGTAGTTTTAATCTGCCAGTTATTTGCGTACAATGGAGAGCCAAGAACTGAAGCTGATGGCGTGAACTTTCCAGGGCTGAATACCCCGAAATATGCAAGCACTCCGATAGCAATGATTGCTGCAAGAATTGCCCAACCATATGTCATCAAGAATTCAACTGCCGCTTGTCCCTTTTTTTCCATTTTTAACCTCCTTTTAACTATTTTTAGCATAAATATGCTATATATTTCTGAGGCTGCGTCCATATTTAAACGTTACTCCTTTAGACGACGAAAATTAAACGAATATCTATTGTTATGCCAGGTTGTAATCTGCTTTGCGGGAGTCTTCTATCATAAACCAGGAAGGCATGCCTGTGATATGGCTCGAAGGAGGATTCTGAGAGGAGAAATAGGCATAATCGAGGCAGGATTTCTCAGTTATAATAAATCCTTGGGAGGATAATTCCTGCAGATTGACAAACGATTCAATTCCATTTGGATTTGGAGAAAGATTTCCTCCCAATCTGTCAAGGAAGCTTGGAGCATATTCTGATGCCTTATAATATGAATTTAATGCATGGACTGAAAACTCTGAGAAGTTAAATACTTCAAATGGAGTTTTTGTTATGTTGTTTGTGACTAGGTTATTTGTATTTAAAGCATATACTGGGTCTTCGAAGTTTTCAATAGGGATGTATGAACTGATTGTCTCTGTTTTATTCCATCTGGCGATGTTTTCTGCATCCGAGAGCTCAATATTTATCGTTAGTATAATGTTTACATTCCAAGGGTCATTTTGAGTTATTTGCATTTCAGGGTTTGATAATTTTAGAACAGTATTTATTTTTTGGGCGTTGGATGCTGCAAAGGACTCGATATCTGAGAAAGTTGCTCCTTCCATTACTTCCTGGGAATTGCCATTTAGTGTTCCATTGAAGAATAATTCCTTGAAGGAGGCGTTTACATCTTCATTGAAATTTCCAGATTCAGCTATTTCTTTCTCAATCACAAATATTGCCCTGAATCCTGATATGTAAACCTGTCTTGACAAATCTTTCTCTATAGAAAGAAGATAGTTGTTCATTGTAGAAACTCTGTCCTGGATTGATTCTCTGTCAGAGATGTTTGAATAAATAATATATGATGCTCCAAGAAGTGCAATTATAATTATCACAGAAATCGTGAAGAACATAGCCTTTTTGCCTCTTAGGACCATTTTCTCACTTCCACTTCTGTTGACCATAGATAAGGGATCCCTTTTAATTGAGACGAACTTATTGCAAGACTCTGTTCATTAAACTTAATATCTACCTTGCTGTCTGAATCCAAGTCAAGTTTTCTCAACAGATTGTAAGCGGCAGTTTGGAAAGCGTCATTCTCATTGTAAGATATAGAGGTACTTGTGTAATAGCAGTTTTCGGCTCCCGAATATTCTGCAGGGGCATTTATTGTTGAGTTAGTGCCGTCATCAAATTCGATATTCCAAACGCATCCGGATGCTCTCGCGCATATTGGTGAATATGAAGAAGCATTCTTCAAAATAGTGTAAATTATTTTGTTATGAATGGAACCTTCCGTGATATTTGTTGCAGTTGTTCCTCTCCATACTTCAACAAAATTATTCTCCTGAATAAGCGAGTTTGGAAGTCTTATCGCATAAGGGTCTCCAACAAGTGTGAGGTCATAGTTGTATTTGCTTGCATTATATATTATATCTCCATTTAGATTTACCATTGCAGTCCATTTGGGCCCCGAATAGGATATGACTGTTGCTCTCACAAGAGAGGAGTTTTCTGGTATTGAGAAGAGCCCAGTAGTTGCATTTACAAATTGGCTTTCGGTTGTCGCAATCAATCCGAATGGAGAAACCTCTTTTTTGTATTCCATCTCTATGTATGAGTCTGGATAGAGCATCGTATTTGTGAAATTGCCTGTTGCATTTGCAATCTGCTCAACATAGCTCATCGAGATTATATCTTCTGAGATGTTTGTATAGAACTCTTCAAGGATTGTTGCATTGTTGCTTGTGAAATATTCTCCTTTGCCGCATTCAGCTACACTTTGAAGAGTGTAATTCGCCAGAGAGCAGGAAGCGATGTCTCCGAAGCCGATTGAGTAGAGTGTTGCGTTCAGGTCTTTGTTTGCTCTGCAGGCTGACCAGTTTGTGTTTGTGACGGCACAATTACAGTCGTTCACATTGCAGTCGTCTGTTCCTCCGAAACATCCTGAAGATGAACCGAGCCATAATCCCTCTTCTGAAGGCAGTCCTGTTCTTTCACCCGTACAGCCTGATGCTGCCTGGCAGGTGTGGGTAGGGATTCCGTCAGACATTACTATAATATATTTTCTCTTGTTGGGGTTACTCATCTCGTTCAGCATTTTGTAAGCAGAGTTTATACCGCAGCAGATGCATGTTCCTCCCTGAGGGTTGTATGTATCTATTCTTGAATTAAGGTATGTTGAATTTGAAGATAGAGTATCATAGACTACTCTTCCTTTCCAGGGTGTTCCTTCATCCCCATAGAACGCAACCATGCCAACGCGGTTGCCTGGGATTTCAAGTATTGTGTCTACAACCATCTTGTCAAGACATTTTGCAAGAGACATCTTATTTGAGTCTAAATCGTAGAGATGGGGGTCGGTGCAGCTTCTGTTCACTCCGTTTATGTCCGAGTTCAGTCTGTCTATCATGCTTTCGCTCATGTCTGTTATAATTACCACGTCTGCATTTCCTGCGCGTGTCGCAGCATAAAGCCCGAGTCTCAGAGGCGAAGTGGTGTTGCTTAATTCTGAATAGTTTAATATTGTGGCGAGATGCGCATCCGTAATCTGCACAGTTGTTTCAGATGCACTGAAATTCTCAAAAACAGTTGTGTCTCCTATCTTCACAAACATCTTGTAAGGGGATTTGAAGTGCAGGTTAATGTCCATGCTCTCAAGAGTATCAGGTATGTGAAATCCTGAATAGATATTTATTATTCCACTGACGCCGGAAATATATCTCCTTTCAGGCTTGTCATATTCCGGGAATTTATCATATTCTATTTTTATAAATCCCCCTGTTATTCTAAGCTTCTCGCTGTTTATCGGATTGAATTCTATGATATTTGAACCTGGGTGCATATTTTCTACAGGGAAGGAATATTTCTTAGGAGTCAGCTCTGTTGCAGGTTTTGTATAGTTGCCAGAGTATATTCCGTTTATATATAAATCAAAATCTTCATTTATTGCTATTTCTGCTCCAAGAGAGGATATTGTTCCGTTGTAATTAATATTTGCAGAGATATTTCCATCTCCGATATATCCTCCAAAATAGAAGTAATCGCTCTGCAGGCTTGATGAGAGATAGGCTCTTGCTGAATAGCCCGTTATGTCTTTCCCCCCTTCTATTCCGGATATTATCTGTCTTGCTGCTTCTATGTTGTTCGCAGACTCATAGGGAGTCATGTTTCTTGCTGCAATAAGGGTTGTGCCGAACCAGATTCCAATATTCTCTTTTGGGCTTATTGAGTAGAGAAGGGACTCGGCAAGAAGCTTGGCTTTTTCTGTATCTGTCGCGTAAAATTCTCCTATCTGCTCAAGCACTGAATTGTTAAGGTTTTTTATTGAGCCGTCAGCTATGAGAGACTGCGCATAACTGCTGTCCAGTTCTGATATTTTTATTGTCGAGAATGTGGTGAGAATATCGTTGTGAAGCTCGCTCTTTTGGCTTGCATTTGAAACGAGAGGATAGGCAAGAAGAACAACTGCAAAGATTATTCCTATGGCTATAAGCGCATCAATGCTGAAGAATATCGCCTTTTTTTTCATATTAATCCCAGACATTCACATAAATTGGAATCGGCCTGTTGTTATAGCTTGCAAGTCTTGTCGCTTTAATAAGGTTTTGAGGGTTTGCGGGAAGGTAGCCTATATGGCTTATTGAATTGTTGTTTAGGGTTATGTTCTCTGAGAAGGAGATATAATAATCTTTTTTTGTGTTCAAAAGCAATTTAGTTCTTGAGTAGTCTGAGAGTGAGAGTGAGTAAAATTGGGAGAGTTTCGTCTCATTTATTTTGTTATTCGAGAGAAGTCCAATCTTTGAAACATCCGCTTCTGTCCATTCTGCAGGGTAGCCTTCAGATAAGAGTGAATTTGCTATGTTGTTTGCTTCATAATTTAGGGAAGATATGGACTGCTCGGTTTCTTCTGTCGAGTTTATTGAGTAAAGAAAGAATGCAACAATTGCTATCTCGAAAATTATCACTCCTATCATAAGGTCAAAACCCCACCCCTGCGCCTTCCTGTTTTTTTGCACCATTATAATATTACATAGAGAGTGTGGCTGGTTTTTTGCTCACAATAATGCCTCGCTTATCCATCGTGAATGGGTATATGTTGTTTGAGTGTTCAGTTCCGCGCATTTTGAGGATTTCTATAAATCTCTCCCGTTTCTGATGATGGTCGCATCTTACAAAATAGAGAAGGATTATTGAATCTGATTCAAATTCGAGAGCTCTTGAAGCCATTTTTATGCCTTCTGAGTTTTCTTCTTCAAGAGTGAGGAGTGAAGTACATCCCCAATTGTTAATCATTTTAAACAGAGAGAGTGCCGCTTCTCTTTTTGCGAATTCATCCTGGAATAGGAGTTCAAATGAGGTTATGCTGTCTATGACAATTCTCTTTATTTTTTTGTTCAAAATTATAGACTCTATCGCCCCTCCTCCTTCTTCAAGCATTGTTCTGACTTTTTCAGGAGCATATTCCAGGAAGGTGAGCAGCCCGCGCTTCTCATAAGACGCCAAATCCCAGTTGAATTCAAGCATGTTTTTATAGAATTGAGATTTCTTTTCCTCAAAAGTTACATACAGGCAGTGCTCCCCTCTGTCCATTCCAGATACAAGGAATTGGGTGGCGAGAATAGATTTGCCCGAACCAGAGCCCCCTACTATTAGGTTTGTTGAACCTGCTTCAAATCCTCCTTCCACAAGCCTGTCAAAATTGGGTATTCCGCTTGGTATTCTTCCATCTTTCATTTTTATAGCAGTCTTTCTTGTTTTGCGGGGCGCCCTCTTTTTATGAGGCGTTTTCCTTTTTTTATGCATCATCTTTCTCTTTTTCATATTAATTAAAACTCTCTAAATCAAATAACCTTTTATTGTTTATAAATACTTTTATCCATCTTGCGGGCTCTGCAGCAGGACTTGGACTGTTTATTATGTAAAGAATCCGGAGAAATATCTACCCATAAACGTCTTTATTATGAAAAATATGGTGGTGCTTAGGATTGCAAGAGGCATTGCATATTTCAGCCCTGTCTTTTCATCTCCCTTGCTTACTAAGCCTATAAGCATTGATGCAAGGAAGCTCGTAACTACAAGGAATATGATTGAGAGCCAGGTTATGAATCCTACTGAAATAGATATCTTTGTCATTGTTAGAGGGGCGTTTACTGGCGCGTTTAGAGTCTCTGCTGGAACCGAAGATAATATGTCAGTCATTATCTGAACGAGCGCTGAGGAAAGCCCGAACAAGACGGGTGCGCCGACTGCAACTGCGAAGAAGATGAATATTATATACATTAGAACATTAGAGGCTGCACGCTTTTCCACGAATATGCGCTCGCGCATGTTTGTTGCAGTCTCTTCAAGGAGAATTGAGATATT
>JBFYLR010000062.1:0-3958 GCA_041305305.1 Nanobdellota archaeon | reverse complement strand
AGATAATATGGTCCGTGTAGAGTCAGTCAATAGTGCAGATCCTCCCGGGGAGGCAAAATGTGAAGAATCAGACAATGGAAAGGACTTTTACACAAAGGGAAAAACAGTGGGCAGCCAGGGTTCAATGACTGACAAATGCGAAGGAGACATCCTGAGCGAGTATTATTGCGGTGGCGGATACTTGGTTGGAGCAGAGTACAATTGCCCCAATGGATGTATGGATGGAGCCTGTCTGCCAGATGAATACCAAAATACCGAACTTCCGGTAACTGGATACAATAAGATGTATGTAATCTGCTCTGACGGAAGAGGGCATAAAGATGAATATTCCCGTTATTGCTTTACCAAAGAAGAGATTAACAACATTGTTGGACTCGGCATTCTCTGCAAAGACCGCTGTGGGGAAGGAAATCCGTGCTCAACCAGCTCACTTTCTTTGGTAGGCGAATGCGAAATCGATAACTTGGGAGATTATCTTCTAAGCCTTCAGAGAAGAGAAGAATTTAATTTGAGGTTCCAGGATGAAAAAATCAGGCTTAACAGCAAAACACTTATCTGTGATAAGGAATGCGCTTTGGATGGAAAATGCTATAACTATGGAACAATAAAGAGAAATAGTTATTGTTCAAACGAAGGATTTTTCATAGAGCTGGCAGGTTATGAAGAGAAATGCCGTTTTGGATTTGAGTGTATGAGTGGCAAATGCGCAGAAGGAAAATGCGCCGCATTATCTTTTGTTCAAAAAACAATCAGATGGGTAACATCTTGGTTTGATTGAAGAGATTATCCTTTCAAGATATTATAAACACCCAAGCCCACTAGAACAATGGCTGCGATTGTGCTCCATGGGAGAAGTCTTGGGAGCGGCGCCCAAATCAGAGCAGCAAGAACTAAGAGAATTATTCCCTGCGTTTTTGAATCAAGCATGTTTGCCATGAATGGGATTGGGAAGGGGATTATTATTCTCCACTACTCTGAATTCGCCCACGGACAGCCGCTTTCTCCTTTTTTCTTTATATCTTCCCTTGCCTGATTAACCATTCGGATAAGTTTATCATTTGTGCTCATTTCAGACTCGGGCTTCGGTCTTTCTCCTACATAAATAGCAAATGTATATGCAGTGATATTCCCTCTTGGCACTGGAATAAGTCCTTTTGCTAAAGCATATTCCTGGCGGGGCAAATATTCCGATGTGACTATATGCCTATGATGTATTGCAAGACCCTTTTCCTCATCCAGTTCAATGAATGTAATCTCATAGGTTTCGAGTCTCTTTTCCTCTTCTCTTGGAGGGGTTTCATCAGTCATTTTACTAACCCTAAATATTCTTGTTTATTTTGTGAAAAGAGATACATTATCTCCCTTGTTCTGTGGATCCTCCACCCTTCTGCATATTTCTTGACCCAGTCTTTTTCTATTTCTGAATCAGTTTCTCTATTGTTTCTTTCATGCCTTATCCATATTTCCCGCAATATCTCATCCCTCTGATCTTTCATATCAAGCTTCATGTCTACTGTCTTATTGTCAAGAACATAAAGTGCGATTGCTGTTTCAAGTTGAAATGGTGCTCCTTGTTTTTGCTCATATCTTGTTCTGAATTCAACTATTCTAGAAGAATGGTTTGTGAGAAACTGCCTCAAACAATCTGCAAGATGATTGTATCTGCCTCTTTGATAATTGTCTTCAATCTGCTTGAGTTCATCAAGAGGGATTTCCACAGCAATCATTTCTTCTCCTGAATTGAATAATGCGCAAGTTGTTTTCCAATATATCCTCCACTTGTGATAACTCCGGCAGCTAATGCTGCATAAAGAACTATTTCTGCAGCTTCTTTCAGCCTTGCTTTTATGATTTCATTTCTTACATAATGATTAACTTCAATTTTTCCAGTGTAGCCAATTAACTTGGCCAGCCTTTTTCTTTCTTTTATGGAGTATAATGAATTTGGCTCTCGGGCGATGCATTCTAAATGATGCCTTGCCCTCTCTTGGACTTCTTCGGGTTGGAGAGTTCTTGGTTCAAAGAAGCATAACTCGTCTACTTTACATCCTTCTGGAGGCTCCAGGACCTCCATCTTTTCAGTTGCACTTAACTGGGAAACAAGTTCATCTATGCTTGTTCCGAATGGTTTTGTCATCCAATCACCTTCCTCTTTATTGAACGGCAGGTTTGATAGGAGTAGTAAACAAGATTTCCCAAAGTAAAATCAAGAGCTTTTGCTGCTAAAACTCCTGCATAATTAGCTGAAAAATATCTCTGAAGCCTAAGACGGCGCCTGCAAGCTTCCCTGATATCCCAGAAGTCTATTTCTGTTACATATCCAAGTGCTTTTGCTGCCCTTGTCATGTCATCCTTGTCAATCCACAAACCGTCGCCATATGCGACAACTTTTCTAAGACAATTTCTTGAGAAGCTTCTGACTTTTCTTGGAGATAATCTTTCTGAATCCAAAATCATTGGCTCTTTCGCATGTAGCTGGCTTATCAGTCCTTCGAGACTGCAATCAAATTCTTTTGTCATTTTTTCTGCTCTTTTGGCTTCTCGCCGTAATGATGCCCCAGCATTTTTTCGATAAGTGTTTTTGGTGCATCGTAGTTTGACCGCCCAAGGTAATGATACGGATTATCTCTCAGATATTTGTGCTCTTTGTAGTGGCAATATTCTTTACAGCCCCAAAATACTGCAAATATTGCTGCCGCAACCGCAGTTCTTTTTGCAATTTTAAGAGACTTCGCAACTTTCCTCTCCCACATTTGATTTCTCTCATAATGGGCAATGCTTTTGTAACCTAAAGCTTTTGCTGCTTTTTCACTACCCTCTTCAGTGCGATTATGTGTCTGCAGGAAATATGCAATCTCGTTTCTCGATTTTTCCTTTATTTCTTTTGGAGAAAGAACTATTTTTGTTTCTAAGTCCCTATCTTTAACCCATATCTCTTCAGATATTGTTGAACGACCGCACGGGTGGAATCTTTCCATATCCGACTCATCACTGGTAATTGGCCTTATAATTGTGTCATAATGGCCTTCTTCTCTTACGACAGTAATTTCCATAGGCTCAGTTGCATCTAACTGCGAGATTAATTCATCTATGCTTGTTCCGAATTGCTTTGTCATAAGTTATTGAATGAAATATTGAATTTATCTTTAACCAATAGGGAATATATTCTCACAAGGGATAACAGCTATATCTTTGGAATGGCTTTTTAGGAGATGGGCAGAGAGTTTGGAGAAGAAAAGGGCTTAAAGCGAGATATCCCTATTCTCACTATTGAAAAAGCTTTAAATATATTGAAACCTAGTAAGAATATGGAAAGTACAAGGAGAAAGGTAATCAAGCAGGGGCATAACACCTTAACTGTGACACTGCCTGCAGACTGGGTGAAGAGATTGAATATTCAGCCAGGAAGCGAGTTAGATATGTCTGAGCTGAATAATGGACTGTTTCTTTCAACTGAGAAGAAGTCAGAAAGCAAGAAAGCCGAATTTGACATAAGTGGAATGGATATTCCTACAATTTGGAAGTATTTTATAGCCGTCTACAGGGAGGGATATGAGGAGATTGTTGTAAAGTTTAATCCAAATGAAGTTCTCGAAACCCCTGAAAAGTACCTCTTACAGCACAAGCACAGCATGAAATACAAAGGCATCAGTGCTAAAACTCATGCAAGCAGCGCAATCCAGACATTTGTTGATAGATTTATTGGTTTGGAAATAGTTGAGCATGGTAGGGGTTTTGCAAGAATAAAACAAATGGGAGAAATATCAGGCAAGGAATTTGATAATTCCCTCAGAAGAATGTTTTTTATAATCCAGCAGATGGCGGAAGAGACGCATAATGCTGCAATTGAAAACGATTCCAAGTTTCTGGGTTCAATGCATGAAGTGGACGTAACCATGGACAAGTTCCATGACTATTGCGTTAGAATTCTTAACAGAATTGGAAACAAAGATCCCCA
>JBFYLR010000061.1:0-2618 GCA_041305305.1 Nanobdellota archaeon | reverse complement strand
TTCTTTAAGTAAAATGTGGAAAGAAGGAAAAGTAACTGATAAACAAAAGAAAGTATTATTCCAAAAAGGAAATCATCCTTGGAATTATATTGATGGTAAATGTAAATTAAGAAAGAGAAATAAAACGCATATTAAAAATAAACCTTATTTAAAAAGTCATATAATCTGGGCTTCGCAAACTGAAAATTTACCTTTTGTTCCAAAAGGATTTGTTATTCATCATATTGATTTAAATCCTCAGAATGATAATCCTAATAATTTATTTTTAACATCAAGAATAGATCATTCAAAATATCATTTTCAATTAATAAAGAAATTTAAGGAGGATAAAAATGGTTATTGAAACCTTAGGTGCTCTAGATCTTTATACAATTTTCATAAATTATATTTTCGGCGGATTTTGGATGGCTATCTTAGGATTAACTCTCCTGATATTTATTATCATGGGCGTATTGGGAAGAATGTCAATCTATACAGTCACTTGGTATTGCGCGATGTTCATTTTGTCTTTGACAATAGGTTACGGATATATCACGCTGAATATTTTCATAACTATAATTTTGATAATCGCATTGATATTTTCTATCAAGGGCTTCCTTGATAGAGGAGGACAATAAATTGTCTGAAAAAATCAAAATAAAACCATTTAATAAACTTGGAGGATTAGAAACAATATGAAAATTTCCAATTGGAAAAGTATTCCAGATAAATTTCAGGACAGCGATATCGTAGAAGGAATGGGCGATCAGATAAATGAATTCTCCGAACAATCTAGTCCAAGGCTTACAGGTTCTCCAAAGAATGTTGAGTTCATAAGAAAGGATGAAACTAACTTTGAGAATGCGCGGAGGTTAAATAAATGGTAAAAAGAAATAACTTTGGCTTTGGATTGAAAAATCCTAGAAATGATCCTTTTGGAACTCCTAAATATAAATCTGCAATAGGCTTATTAGTTAATCCTCCAAAAAGAATGAATTGGAAACAAGCGAAGAAGGCTTATCCTTTTCTAAAACCTATGGGTGATTGGGATAGCGATGGAACTCCTAACTCTCTTGATTGCAGACCTTTTGATCCTCTTAGGCATAAGATAAGCCGAAAAGAAAAGACGCAAAGAGAATTAGAAGAATACAAAGGACAGCTAAGAAAAGAAACTGCTAGAGAATATAAAAAACAGTTAGGAAGAGAATTAAGGCGCGATAGAATATCGGAATATAGCCAGAAGAGAGTTGCACGCAGAAAAATTATTCCAAGATTAGTTCAATCTGCTTTTCCAATGGTTCAGAAACAGACAGGAGATTATGATAGTTCAAGAGGAAGAGGAAGACCAAGAGGAGCATATTCTTCTAAATATGCAAGTTACGGAGGAGTATTCGGTTACCGGAAATTCTTAAGGGCGCAGAATGCTATGAAGAGATATCAGGGATTATTACAGCTTCAAAGAATGCAACAACAAATGCAACAGCAAGTTCCTCAGCAATATCAGCAACAAGTTCAAGAAGTAATTCCAGAAGAAGAACAATATCCATCTCAGCAACAGATACCTCAAATTTCGCAATTACAAGCCCAACAGCAAGCTCAAATGCCTATTAGAAGAGAAGTCACGCCTGTTTTCAAATCAAGCGGTGGCAAGCCTTATCCTGCGGTAAATACAGCTCCATTGCAAGGAGACAGATATTCTGAATATTATGAAGATACTGATTTGCTTAGTGGAAAAAGACGCATGCTCAGAAGATTACCTGCTGAGGGATGGATGAGATGAAAAACAAAAAGGAGGTATCAATATGGAAAAGTGGATGAAGTCAAACAGAACAAATAATCATATGTTTAGGCCTATTGGAAATTTAGCTGTGAGAGGAAAAGTGCATTTCCAAAAAGGAAGAGTTAGCCATTGGTTTGCTGATACAGACAGAGATGGCGTGCCTAATGTTATGGATTGCCAGCCAAGAAATAGAAGAAAACAGGACAGCATGACAGAATTATTGGGTAGTGGTGGCGGAATAGCAAGCATGGTTGCAAGACGTGAAGGTTCAAGATTAAGACAAGAACAATTGCATGCTTGGAAAGAACAGCAAAGATTGGATCAGGAGAAATGGGATGCGGCTTTGAAAGCCCAACAGCCAATCATCAATATAACAGTTCCTCCTGAAGAAAGATGGTTCATATATCCAACACCGCCAAGTAGTGGTGGAGGAACAACTGCAAGTGGGGGGACAACTAAGGCGCCTAATTTTCAACCAGCACAGGGCGGTCCGGGAGTTTATGTTCCACCGGGAGGATTACCTGCACCAACAACAACTAGAATATCTATCAAAGAACCAACATTGGGGCAGAAAATAATATCTGCGGCTAAGTCAGTTGGAAAGGCAATCATATCAATTTCACCTAAATTAACTAGTCCGACATCTGCAAGACTAGCAACGAGGAGGTAAAACATGACAGACGCAACAATTGATGCCGCTCTTGGAGCAACAACAGGGCTTTTAGCAGTAGGGATATTGGCAAACACAGCTGGGCAAATGCTTGGCAAAGGAAGAAGATACAGAAGACATTCCCAAAAAATGCATAAGCACAAGGGAGGTAAAACTAAATGGTGGTAAAAAAACAGATCGGAAGAGCAC
>JBFYLR010000060.1:0-3793 GCA_041305305.1 Nanobdellota archaeon | reverse complement strand
TAACTCTAAACGAGGAAGCAAGAGTTCCTCGGGTGCAGATAATTCCATTAAGAAGGGCGCCTAAAGTTGCCGTCCTTGGAGGCTCGCAGGGGCAGATAACTGCTACCTTAACGAGAAGCAATATGCCTTATACTCAATTGACAGAAAGCGATGTGATGAATGAGGCCACATTCAACATAGGCACATATGATATAATATTAATTGGAGATTATGACTTTGTAAAGGCGCCAGCTGCACTTGCGGCGAATATTTCAAGATTTGTAAACTCGGGAGGGTATTGCCATGCAGAAGATGAGGGCGCATTGACTCTTGAGGCAAGGACTGGATTTCTCGGAGGACTGGCAGAAGATGGAACTTACAGCGGAGATATAAGAATAATAACTCCTACTCATCCTATAACTCAGGTGCAACTAGATACTTTCTCAAATAGCGCAGGTACTGTCTCAGTTCTTGATGTTTCTGGAGCAACTACTTCTTATACAGTTCTTATTGCAGATGCGAATAATCCTCCTGCTACAAATGTGAAACTTGTTGCATTTGATGTTGGGATGGGCTTTGTAACATATTCAGGAGGCCATATAGGTTCTGCGCAGGGCTCTTCAGATTTGGCTAGGTCAAGGAATAGGATTCTTGACAATCTTCTTTTCTTCAGTACAAATGTAAATGACCAATCCGACCCCGAAGTGCTGAATATTACTCCAATAGCTGCTTCAAATGTTATCCAATTCAGGACAGTCAATATTTCATCAATCGCAGAGGATGATGCAGCTGTAGACAGAGTATGGGCAAATGTAAGCTGGGCTAGTGGTTCGCAGATTATTTATCTGAATGGTCCGGATATTTTCTCAGGCTATTCATACGAATTTGCAAATACTTCTTATGTCATAGACAAAAATACTCCAACTCCTTACAATGTGACTTTCTTTGCAAATGACTCTTCAGGAAATATTGTAAACTCAAGCACTTATTTCTATGTTATTCCTGACCAGATTCCAATTTGGGAGGATAATCAGAGCGCAGTCGTTTCTTCATATAGCGCTTCAGCAAACAGCACGTTTAACATAACCTGGAAAGATGATTTTGCTGTAAATTATTCAAGCGTCTTGTTTGAAAGCAACTTTTCAGGAGTTTCTGCAAATTATACTATGGCTCTTGTTTCAGGGAATGCTTCCAATGGGACATATATTTTCTCAGAGGTTATTGCTGCAGGAACCTATTATTGGAAAGTATATGCGAGCGACGAATATAATCAAAGAAATGCATCGGATATTTATTATTTCACAGTAGCCAAATCTTCAACTGAGGCAAATCTTACATTAAACAGTCAGGATGGAAATCTAACTATTGAGACAGGGGAAAGTGTTACAATAACGGGCTCTCTTGCAGGCTCTTCAGGAATTGTCAGCGTATATGATAATGGGGCTCTTATTGGGACTGATTTGAACACCATCACGAACATGACTAATTATATTGGAGCAGGAGTTCATAATATTACTGTTGTATTTGAAGGAAATCAGAACTATACTAGAAGTTCAGAGAGCCATTTCATAATTGTTCAGGACACTACTCCTCCAAATATCGATTTTGAGAATCCAACTCCTGCAGATGACGCTGTTGTTCTTTACAATGGCTTCATTGTAAATGTTTCTGCCTCAGACATGAATCTTTCAAATGTAACAATACGCCTTTATAACTCGACAGGGCTTATTAATTCTACAACAATAAATGCGGGCAGTTCATATTTTATCAACTTCACTAATCTTATCAACGGAGATTATTGGTTTAATGCCACTGCAACAGACATATATGGCAACACAAATTCAACTCTGACAAGAAATGTTTATGTCGATTCTACACATCCTCTTGTCACAATAAACAGCCCGGTAAATACAACTTATTCTTCAAACAGCATTTTTGTGAATGTATCTATAACAAATGAGATTGGATATTGCATATACAGCTATGACAACGGCGCCACAAACAGAACTCTGATAACAACAGACAACCGCACATTTACTTCGACTGATTCTCTTGCGAATGGAGATTATGTTCTGCATGTTTATTGCAGGGACGTTGGAAATAGCTGGAACGGCACGGAGAGCGTCAATTTTACAGTTAATTATCAGAGCAGTGACGGAGGGGACGGGGGCGGGTGCACTATAACTTCCTGGACTTGCGGGGAGTGGAGCTCATGCGCGAGCAGTTTAAGAACAAGAACATGCACATCAAATTGCAATACTGTAAAGACTGAAACTGAATCATGCATTTCATGTGTAAATGAGTGTTCAGAAGAGAGGAGTTATTGCGACGGAGATGTCGTGAAGCGCTGCAGTTTGGAAGGAGAATGCTACAAGATATCTGTTTTGGACAGCTGCACTGCGAATGAAACATGCACTAACGCGGTGTGTGTTGCTGTTGAGAAGGAAATTGAGAAGATAATTGAAAAGGAAAATCCACAGGATGAAGTAACCAATGCTCCAAAATCAAGTTCTGGAGGATGGGTTTATTACAACTTTACCAAGCCAAGCGACTTAATTTACCACGGAAGCATTCCTGCTCCAGTCATTGATGTTGGAGTAAGCGCTGTGGCTGCAGGGGCCGGAATAGGGCTATTATGGGTTATTCTTGCGTGGATTCTTGGAATGCTTGTTCCTCTTCTTAGTCTGAAGCTTAAGCATTATATTGTTTACATATTTGACACTCATAATCTTCTTGGAGTGATAAATAATCACAAATCAGACAGCAGGAAGCTTGTTGATTTGCTTGAGGAAATAGCGATAAAGTTTGAGAGCCCAGCATTTGCGGATAAATCTGAGGAGATTGCAAGATATATAGTAAAATCCGGATTCATAGAAATAAGACTTGATGAACCTTTCATTATAGTCGGGCATTTCACAAGGAAGAAAAATGCTGATAGATTTGAGAAATCTTTGAAGGAAGTTATTGAGAAGTATATCGGAAAGGAAAAAAGCAAGCAGCTGAAGATATCAAGAAACGTTGAAAAAGCAAGCATAATTAGAATAATAAGGGCTTATCTCAGAAAGAGGAGGACTGAGAGACAGCTGAAGAGGGTGTTTAAGAAATGAAGCATAAACATAAAGTTCATTGGAGCGCGAAGCATGTGAAGCATCGTTCAATCAGCCAGGCTCATAAGCAGGTTAAGGAGACAAAAGTGCATAAGCTTAGTGAAGCAGAAAAGGAGAAGATGCTTAAGGAGCAGATTGAAAAGAAGCCCGAGAAGTGCTACTATCTTACTCTTAATTCAAAACATCTTCCTTTTTCAGTTAAAGGAGGCGATTTCAGAAAAGTTGAAGAATCTGAGCTTAAACTGCAGGATTTTGTTAAGTTCGTTGAGAAGAAATTCGGGGCAGTCTGGTATATTGGGCCCGATTATCTTGGAAATGAACTTTTTGAGAGGTTTATGTTTCATCAGGGAGGTTTGATGGAGATTTCATTAAATGGGAAGGTTAGGTGCTTTTTTATAGAAAACAAATGCGACAAAATGGAGAAGGCGCTGTTTTATGCTGTCAAAAAAATGTGCAGTGAGAATATGGCGAGAATGATGAACAGGGATGTGAAAATGGGGCAAAGGCTTATAAGTCTGAATAACTCTTTAATGAAAGAGAGAGGAAAGGCAAAATGACATTAAGTCCAATTTTAAAGAAACTTCTTTTTGTGAGGCAGTTTAGCATAGATGAGGGCAAGATAGAACTTCTTGGGGGAAGGGAGATAATGCTGAATGCTTCTGCGATATTAGGGCTGCAGGAGATTGATGAGAGCAAGCTTTATGATT
>JBFYLR010000059.1:0-3639 GCA_041305305.1 Nanobdellota archaeon | reverse complement strand
AGGGAATGGTTGTTCCGGGTTTGGATAAAGAACTTGAGGGAAAAGAGACGGAAAAGGAGTATGAAGTCAAGGTCTCTGCAAACGAAGGATTTGGAGATAGAAGGCGGGAGCTTGTAAAGACAATTCCCTTGAAGGTATTCACAGCAAAGAACATAAATCCTTACCCGGGAATGGTTCTTGCAATAGATGACGGTTTGGCAAGAATAATTACTGTTTCAGGAGCAAGAGTAATGACTGACTTCAATAATCCTCTTTCCGGAAAAGATTTGGTTTATAAGTTTAAGATTACAAGAATTCTGAGTGATGAAAAAGAAAAGGCGAAAGTTCTTTTGGAGTTTATGTTCAGGTTTGCACCAGAGCATGAAGTCACTGATAAAGAGATTGTCGTGAAAGGTCCAAAGATACTCGAGAAATTTGTCGAGGCTTTCAGGGAGAAGGCGAAAGAACTTCTCGGAAAAGAGCTTAAATTTGAATTGAAAGAACTGGATTCAAAGAAGGAAGAGAAGAAACCTGAAGAAAAGGCAGAAGATAATTCTGAAGAGAAGAAAGATTAATGAGAATATAGTGAGCGAATTTGTTCTTTTGAAGGATTTATCGTGAGGCTTCCGCGAAAGTTGTAATATTTATCCAGAAGAGAAATTGATATTCCCCTTCCTTTCCAATAATTTATAATTCCCTGCCTTAAATCGTCAGGGCATCCCTCAAGGGGCAGTCTTGGCTTAACACTCAAAGAACCCCTCACTTCTCTTTCTAAGTCTCTTGGCATGATTATCTTATTCATTTAATCTATTTAATCATTATTGTTTAATTTACAACAATACTTATAAATGCTTTAAGCTTCGTGTTGCAAATAAAAAGATGGCTGAAATATTTGAAAAATCAGGGGCGGCAGAAAATGATATGGACAGAGAGCTTGAGTCAATTATTCAAAAGCATTCTGCCCGGGTAAAAGTTGTCGGATGCGGAGGAGGCGGAGGCAATTCTGTTTCTAGGATGAAGGAGATTGGGATAAAAGGATGCGAGATTATTGCTGTAAACACTGATGCGCAGGATTTGCTTTATTCGAATGCAGACCATAAGATTCTGATTGGGCGCGAGTTAACGCATGGATTGGGAGCGGGAAGCAATCCAAAAATAGGAGAGCAGGCTGCAAGAGAGAGTGAGCAGGAGATAAAGAAGAAGCTCGGAGAAGTAGATATGGTGTTTATAACATGCGGATTGGGAGGAGGAACTGGAACGGGAAGCGCTCCTGTTGTTGCCGACATTGCTAAGAAAGCAGGCGCATTGACAATAGGAGTTGTAACATTGCCTTTTACTGTTGAAGGGCAGAAAAGAATTGAAAACTCGCAGTATGGATTGGAAAGACTTGCCTCGTGCACAGACACTCTGATTGTTATCCCGAATGACAAGCTTCTTGAGATTGCTCCTGAACTTCCGATTCACACTGCATTCAAAGTTGCTGATGAGATTCTGACAAATGCTGTAAAGGGAATTACTGAACTGATTACAAAAGCAGGACTTGTTAATCTTGACTTTGCCGATGTGAAAGCAGTGATGTCAAATGGAGGGGTTTCACTTATAGGGATAGGAGAGTCTGATTCAAAGGAAAGAGCAAGAGATGCAATAGAGAAGGCAATTAAGAATCCACTGCTTGATGTGGACATAACTAATGCATCGGGGGCGCTCGTAAACATTATTGGAGGCCCGGATATGTCCCTCGATGAATATAAGATAGTTATGGAAATTCTTGGAACGAAAGTTGCTCCGGATGCAAAGATAATATCGGGGGCCCAGCTTTCAGCGGACATGGAAAAATCAATGAAAGTTCTTCTTATAGTCACGGGAGTTAAGAGCGCGCAGATTATGGGAGTTTCAACAGAGCTTACAAAAGACCAGGCAACAGAGCTCGAGGAAGAATTGGGAATTGACTTCGTGAAAGACACAGAAGGAAAAGTCTTGTAAAATAGTTATTAATAAATAGGATGGGAGCATCAAAAAGAGTCTATGAAAACCCTGTTGAGAATACAACAAGAGAATAACCTCTATGGCCCTTCCACCCAGACAGTTGTTATAATCAGATAACTTTTTATAGGAGATTTTTCTTTTAAAAATATGATAGGAACATTCAAGGAAAAAGCAAAGTCATTTTATCTGCAATGCACAAGAGTCTGGCATCTTCTCAGAAAGCCTACAAATGAGGAATTCAAGACAGTTGCAAAAGTTTCTGCTTTGGGAATTCTGGCAATAGGGGCAGTTGGATTTGTAATTGCGGACGTAATCAAGCTGTTCTTGAAATAAAGAAAAGCTTTTAAACCGCCAAAACGGGGTAATTTTAATATCATTGACTAAGTACCTGAGCTGAGGTTTCTGAGGCTGGGGTCATTACTTAGGAGATACTGAGAGAAAACTATGGAACTAAAACAAGCATTAGCGGAATTGAGAAAACTTGAGAAGAAAAAATTTGACCAGAGCATAGACTTGCTTGTAAGCTTGAAGGGAATTGACCCAAAGAGAGATAACATAACCGCAATTGTTGATGTTCCAAACAAGATAAAAGACAAGAAAATATGCGGATTCTTGACTAAGAAGACAGACTTGGTCAGCACAATATCCAACCTTGAATTTCCTAAATACAAAGACAAGAAGTCATTGAAGAATCTTGTTAAGGAATATGACTTCTTCATTGCTGCTGCTCCGCTCATGCCAGCCGTTGCTACAACATTTGGTAAAGTTCTTGGTCCTGCAGGAAAGATGCCTTCGCCTCAGCTTGGAATTGTTCCAAATGAGGATGAGAAGTCAATAAAATCGCTTCTTGAAAGAATTGACAAATCAATGAAGATAAGAGTAAAAGAGGCGTCAATAAAAGTTCTTGTTGCAAAAGAGAGCATGCCTGATGAGAAGATATTGGAGAATATTCGGACAATTTACAGTGGAATTGTTAGCGCTCTTCCTATAAAGAAAGATAATGTAAGAAAAGTAATGATTAAGCTCACAATGAGCAAACCTATACAGGTGGAGATTAACTAAATGGCATCTAAGAAAGCAACTAAAGATATACCAAAGAGAGAAGTACCTGAATATAAGATTAAGCTTGTGCAGGAAATTGCAAATAAGATGAAGAATTCCAGGACTATTCTGATAGCCTCCACAAAAGGGCTGCCTAGTTCGCAGTTCCATGAGATAAAGAAAAATCTTAGGGGAAAGGCAGAGATTAAAGTTGCAAAGAAGACAATTGTTCTCAGGGCGATTGATTCTGTTGGAAAATCCTCTCTTGACAAAATAAAAGATAACATTGTTGCAGATATTGCATTATTTTTCTCCGAATTGAACCCGTTCGAACTTTCAGGAATGCTTGCAGACAATAAGAGCGCAACGAAGGCGAAAGAAGGAGATATTGCCCCTGAAGATATCAATGTTGAGCCGGGACCAACATCTCTTGTTCCAGGACCTGCAATTTCAGAACTCTCCGGCGTTGGACTTAAAGTTGCTGTTGAAGGCGGAAAGCTTGCAATAAAACTTCCGCACATAATTGCGCATAAGGGAGACGTTATAAAAGAAAATGTTGCAGGCGTCATGGCAAAACTCGACATAAAACCAATGAAAGTTGGATTTGAGCCTATTGCGGCCTATGACCAAGAG
>JBFYLR010000058.1:0-5670 GCA_041305305.1 Nanobdellota archaeon | reverse complement strand
TCAATTCCAATCATATAAAACCAAATGAGCTGCACTAAATAATCTTCTTAAGCAAAGCTGTATCTTATTCTTTCCCAAAGTCCAGGTTTTGTAGTCTGGATGCACTCTCTCTTTGCAGTCTTAAATTCAGATTTGCACTGCTTCATTGCTATTTTATAATTTGAACTGCACTGCCCCGCAGCAGTCCTGTCACTTTTAGCGTCAAGTCCGCACCCCGCTCTCACCTGTTTTGTAGAATTATAGCACTCATTCCTTATCTGCACACCCTCAACAACACACTGCCCGTAAGTTATATTTCTCTCAGGCTCGTCCACTTCCGTATCATTCTCCTCCACCCCATTTTCATTTCCTTTCACATCCTCATTTGCAGCAAAAACAAGTCCTGCTGTCAAAAGAACAGCCGCCATCACTGCAAATATCATTAAAATATGCCCCTTTTTCATATATCCCAAAGGAAACGCCGAGTTATAAGGTTTTCCCCAAATAATTTTCCCGCATAACATTTATTAATCTCAAAATTATACCATATTCATGAAAAGAGTTGTAAAGGTGGTAAAATGTCATTCAGGCTGCGGAGGATGCGGCTATTTCCTCGGCGTTTTAGGAGCAGCGATATACTATATAAGCACTTCAACAGGATTCTGGATGGGGGTTCTGGGCGTTCTAAAGGCGCTTGTCTGGCCGGCTTTCCTTGTCTTTGAGCTTCTGAAGTTCCTGGGCGCTTAGATATATTATTTCACCCTTAACTTTTTCATTCTCTCTCAACAGAAGGAGACTTTGTCTTATGATGACTGTAACTTCTTGAAGCGTGAACGGATTTCCCTTCCAGTGTAACTTTCGTTCCTACCTTATGTCCATATAAATAGGTGGTATTGCGTGTTTCGTTATATGCAACGTCCACCTTCTGCCCCTTGCCATATCCCTGATAAAACTTTTTTCCATGAATTTCTATTGTTTCTCCGTCTTCGGTTTTCACCCGTAGGGAATAATCCCCAGGGACGCGGACGAGATAATCTCCACCAACATTTACCTCATTATGACCTCCATCATCTCTGTCAACCACCACTGCCGCCTTGTGAAGGTTATTAATGTGCTCGGTCTCGTTACGAATGCCTCCTACAATTGCGCCACCCGTGAGCGCGCTAAGCCCCACCAAACCCCATAAAGCCACTTTTTTTGCAAGATTGCTCACATGCATTATCATTATGAATGAGCCGACCAATGCAAGAACAATTATAGGTATGTTAAAATCTGCTCCCTCTGCGCCAATAACAGAAAATCCCGTAATCTTTGCAGATGAAACCAGAATCATCGCCCCCAAGAGCACTGCTCCAGATATGATAAACACTGGGCTCTCCTTTATGCGCCCGGCTTTTCTCCCCCTTTTCTTAACCATACTAAAGACAGCTAGTCCGATTATTTAAAGTTATTTCATCCCAACTTCTTTCTTCAACTTCTCTAAAATCCAAACCATTCCTTCTGTATCCCTTCCGCAGTATTTCTCCAATTTTTCAAATTCCCTCTTCTTATCATCCTCTGATATATTTTCAGCGCTCATTGTCATATCCTTATACAAATTGCTTGCCGTAGTTCCTTCCTGAACTTCCAAATCCTCATAACCGACATCTGCTAAAGCTGGCAGAACATTCTTCATTGAAGCACTTCCTCTCTGCTTTGGATGATAGCATGCAAAATTCTTGAAAGGAGCCATTAAATCAGCAAATCTTTCTATAACTCCATCAACAAACCCCTTATGCTCAGGATAAATTTCTCCGAGTTCTCGCAGAACCCCTCCCTCAAATGTCTTATTATAAACAACAACTGTTCCTTTCTCATCAATAACCTTCCTTAACTCAGAAATAAATGCCTTCCTTGGGTCTTCCCCCAATTCAGCAATAAACGAGAAGTGCTTTGGCTTCGCGTCCTCGCCCTCAACCAGGTGAACAGAAAATTGGAAAGGAATTACCTGATAAGGTCTTGTGCCATTGAACATTGGAATCCCAGATGCAATTGTCTCAAAGTCCATGAAATAAAGAGGATGCTTCAATTTTTTCATGAAAGTTGTGAGAGATTTAACATCCTTGTACATCTCTGCATTCATATGGCATTTCTTCTGTATTTCCTGCTTTGAATTCAGCTCGCATTCTGCAGGAATATCTTTCATATGCAAAACTCCCTGATGAAATAAGTCAAGAACCTTGCTCATTCCCCCTGTCAAATCAAATATATCGCATGTTGGATGCTTCTTGTATATCTCGTCCTCTTTATGCACGCCATAAGCATCATCACAAAGATATTTGCCCGGCTCATGCTCAGGGCATTTCTGCATTCCAATAACCTTAAACAATTCCTTGACTTTCTCAGGAACATCAAGAACCATTTCATTAACATCTTCAGTCACATCACTCAAAACAAAAAGTTCATCAACATCAATTTCCCCTTTCTTGACATACTGATTATTAAGATGCATCACATAACAGTTCTTAATCCGAAGTCCGGCCCCTTCATACACATATTTCTGGAAAGCCACATCTTCAAGGTGCTCGCTTTTAACAGATGTTCCAGACTTTACTTCAATAAGATTCCACTCATTCTCGCTCTCCCCTCCAGAAACAGGCTCAAGTATATCTGCCCTTGCATAGCATTTTCCAAAAACAAAGCCCGGTTCAAAAAGTGGAACCCTCTTAGAGAGCAAAGCCCATGAATTGTCAATTGCTTCAAAGAATCCATCTCCCTCCTTGGCAGCTGCAATCCCGCTTTCAAACCGCGAATGCGCCTGCGCTATCTTTCCAATCCTGCTTCCTTCATCCATAACTCTCTGCCCAGAAGCATCAGGCTCAGGCAGCTCCTCCGGAGCATTAAATGCAAGCCAAAGCCATTTCCTGCATTTCAAGCCAGATATATATTTGGATTTAGTCAAATAAACCGGCTTTGATTTCGAGGATTTCATAAAAGCACCAGGAACAAAGGGGATTTAATTGTTTTGGAAAGCATTAAAAGCAATAAATATCTTATTAACTTATGAAAAAAGAGTGTGTGGCGTGTGAATTTGGAAGAAACCCTGAGAAAGCTGAAGCAAGACTGCATATAAATTCCTTTTTGATGGGCAGCTTGTTCACAGTATTAGCTCTTCTCTGGACATTAAGCTCAGAAAGAGTGAGCTATTGGATAGTCGGACAGATGGTTATTGCTATCCCATTAATCTTGTTTGCAAGTTTAAGCTATGCGAAGCTGGGCTATGAGAGAAACCACAAAGTCTGGGATAGTTTTGGATGGATAACTAATAATCTCGGATATCTATTATTCCTTAATTCAACTGGTCTGATAATTGAGGCTTTTTCTTCAAGGATTCTTGCCTTTATCTATTTTGGACTCGTAATTGTGCTCTCTTTCGAGTATTATATGTTGAATATCAGATCCCAGCCAGGAACATTGAAAGAGCACCTCATTAAGCTGGCATTTTTCCTTGCAGTAATAATTATTGGCGGAATTCTGCCGATCCTATAAAAATGAATAGAAATCTGCCAATATACATGAGCGCAATTATTCTTGCGATTGCCACAATTTTCTTCATAATAAGAGGAAATTATGAATTCCTCTCATATGCAGTCACACTATTCATTCTCATCTGGATAGTTCTGAAAACAGACAGGATATTCAACTATCCGAGCCTTGCGAAATGGGGCTTTATGGTTTGGATGCTCATGCACATGGCAGGAGGAAGTTTATACTTCGGAGGAACAAGGCTATATGAGCTCATCCTGATTAATATTATAGGAGAGCCGTTTAATATCCTCAGATACGACCAGGTTGTGCATGCTTTCTGTTATTTTGTAATGGGCTTGCTTGCATATAGCGTTGTAATTTATCTTGCTAAGCCAAATCCAAAACAAAAGACATCAAAAACATCAAACGCAGTCATCTATATTGTTGCATTCCTCACAGCAATAGGAATAGGCGCCCTGAATGAAATCATAGAGTTCAGCACAGTCGCCTTCTTCGGCTCCACAGGCGTTGGAAATTATTATAACAATGCCCTTGATTTGGTGTTTAATGCAATAGGCGCAATTGTTGCATTGATTATAGCTGGAAGAATAAAAAGATAATAAAAATAAAATATTTTTTGATTATTTGAATGCCTTTACAAGCATCCAGACACCGGATAATGCCACTAATGCATAAACTGTGTTGATAAGCCATCCTACGGAAAGCAAAGCAACAAGATTAACATCCCATATTGCAAGTCCCCAGTTAAGAGCTCCAACAATAACAAGGATTAGTGCTACCCAGTCCAATGTGCTATTTTCTGCCATTTTCATATACCTCCTTTCATTTTCATTTTCTCTTTTTTTGTCTTGAGAATATGGAGACAAGTTTGTCATCGCATTTATCAGCTTTCGCGCTTGTCTTATTCTTCTGATTCACGCAGCTTCGCCTTATTATGTCCTCAGCCTGCTCCTGCAGAGAAAGAAGGTTCTTGTCAGCGCGCTTCTTCAGAATTTTCTTTTCCTCTTCATCTATTGTGATTGTTAGAGTGGGCATATTTATTTCTTTTACCTCTTTATATAATATAATATTATCTCTTGAAGTTATAAATCTGACGATTATTTCTTTTTTATCTTCTTTGGTTTTTTATCTCCGTTTAACCTGAAACAAAGCGCCCCTCCGAGCATCCCCGAGAGGATATCCCAGATAACATCAAGGTTTGTCTCTGCCTTAAACAACCAGTCTGAACGTGAATAAAAGGAGAATTCAAAGAGCTCCCAAATAACAAGAAGTGAAACAAATATGCTGAATGACTTCCAGAAAGACATCTTGAATTTCTTTATGAGGAAGAGCATAACAAGAAAACCCAGAATAATATGAACAATGGACCAGAAATTTATGAAAATCCAGCTATTTTGAAATATTATAGTATTCAAAAAGTCAGAAATCCTATCCATTAATGCAAAAAGAACCATTTAATGCCGCCTACTTCTTCCCTCTTCTCTTTTTACTTTTCTTCTTTCTCTTTTTACTTTTCGATTCTTCTTTTACTCTGTTGTAGCTTTTTATCTCCTGAATTCCCAAATATATTTGAAGTATGCCCAGAGCCATCCAGAACACAGAAACTGCAACAAGCGAACCAAGAATATTCAGAACACCCACAATGACTAATGCTATTCCCACCATGAGAATTATACCCTTAACACGATAAGAAAGAGCGATTATGCCCAAAACTATAAGCACTATTCCCCAGAAAGCATCCAATATTCCGCTTAGCACGATGTGAATTAATCCCAGAATTATCAGAATAATGCCGGCATTTCTGGCATATTCATTAACATTAATCTTTTCTTCTTTTTTAGCTCTCTGAAGCTTAGCCATTATTCTTTTACCTCTTTCTTAGATTTGAGTTTGCCGATTATGAAACCAATTAATGCGCCGATTATAAAATAATAAACTAAATACAGAATTATTTGGGTCAAGTTACTCCCACCATCAAAGCCAAGAGCTGAGGAAATGACAACTAAAGGTAAAGCAATGATTCCGATTATCATAAAGATTACATTTCCAAATCCCTGCGGACACGTTCCATTTCCTACTGCACAACTTCCTTGTGGGGAGAGCTTTACTAGAACCAAGCACAAAATGATAAATATGAGCCCAATCAATCCCCCTTTAAGCCAG
>JBFYLR010000057.1:0-3022 GCA_041305305.1 Nanobdellota archaeon | reverse complement strand
ATGGCTTGTATTTCTTTGTCTTTGAATCATACCCTACAACTTCTGAATCTACTATGAAGCTCTCTCCTTTTATCCCTTTTTTCACAGCCTCAACTACATCAGGAAACTGCTTTGTAACATTTTCCAAACGCCGGGTAAACAATGTTATCTCTTCATTCTTCTTGTTTATCAGCATTCTAAATCCATCATATTTGTATTCAAATGCTGCTGGCTTTCCGCATACTTCAAATGCCTCTTTTATATCTGCAACTTTTCCTGAAAGCATCACATTCAGCGGTTTTCCAGGCTCAAGCTGTATCTGGTCAAATGCCTTCTCATCTCCCTTGCCCGCAATATCGAATACAACAGCAAAGTCATTTGCCAAATCATATGCTGACTGAATTCTCTCCTTTATCTCGGGATTGCCCTTGAAAAATGCAGAAGCGAGCGCATCAACAATAGTAGGAACTGAAACTCCAACTTTCAAATCAGATAAAATAGTCCTTACAATATATTTAGCCTCCAAAGGAGAAGCATTTGCAAGAATTTCAGACACAAGAGATATCTTCTTGTCAACTGCGCCCTTTCCTTCAATATGCATCGCTTTTTTCAAATTATCAAAGACTTTCTCAACGCTAAGTCTCCTGCTCCCGAGCGTTGTCTGCTTCTTCTTCTCTGAGAACTCCTCTGCAATGCCCCCCAAGTCGCCGGTTTTCCTGAAACAGGCATTAACTTCTTCCTCGCTTACTCCAAAAGAATATGAAATAGCCTTCAAAGCCAATTGCGTGGATATCCCTATTTCTCTTGCGTCAAAATCAGGAACAACCTTTCCGTTCAAGAGATAAATCCACTCGCTCTTTCCTTTCAGCTTTAACTTCCTAAGAAAGATAGATAAAATCTCTGTCTTCTCCAGTCTCTTCGCAGTTCTTGACAGCTTCTCATAAACCTCTGCAAACTCGGAATAGTCCATACTTAATGCCTCCTTCTAATCATCCTTCTTCTTATCCAAAGGAACCAAAGAAGATTAATTATCGCAAGCACAGCAATAGCAGTTATAAGAACAGGAACAAGAAGGCTTCCTCTCTCCTCAACAGCCCTGTCTGATATTACATAACTTACTCCAATTACATTTATCCTATCCTGCTTTACTTCAAGCTGGAATTTCTTCTCATTAGTTTTCTGATTATATACTATAGCTATAGCGGAATCATAAGTTGCCTCATTCACTCCAGAGGTGTCCCAGTATGAGACAAGAGTCTTCTCTCCTCCCGCGGGGACTACATCACTTGCAGACCTGAAGTCTGCAATTATTCTGCTCCTGTTGTCATAAACAACCAAATCTGCATAAACTCCGCTTACCTCCTCATTCCACATATTCTTAAGCTTAATCTCAAATTTTGCAATTCCTCCAAGCCTGAAATCATTCACTTTTATCTCCTTTATCTCAATAACTGGCTCTCCGATTGTGAAATAATTTCCGAATGCCTTCAATTCATCATCATAAAATAGAACTGCAGAGAACCTGTATTTTCCGAAAGAAACTCCTTCCGCATTCCAATTTGCAGCAAGTTCTATTCTCTCCCCGCTTTCTATGGGAAATTCTCCCGTCCCGACTGTTGCAATCTTTCTCTCATCAGCGTCAAATATTTCCACAACAACACTTGCTTTCTCAATATCCTCCAGCCCCCTGTTTATTGCAGGAAATACAAACTGAATCTCTCCATCGCTGTCTGGTCCAACAACATTCATCCCGATATCAACATATTTCCCGGGATAAGGAACAAGAACAACCACTTCTGTTGCAACCCCTACAACCGCTCCAAGATAAGTTCCTCCTGCATCCGCCTCTCCTGCAGAAGCCATAGCTACAATAGTTGCCTTGTGCGCGCCCGGTTCAAGAGAAGAAGGCATAACAAAAGAAACATTCACTTTTTTCTCCCCTCCGGAGCCAACAGCAAATTCGCTCTCGGAAACAACAATGCTTTCATTAAGCTCTCCCTGAATAACAAGCATAACGTTTACCTCTTCTTCAGCCGAGTTTATAACAGAAAACGAAAACTCTTTTTCGGCGCCAGGCTCGAAGCTGAAAGTCGTTCTTCCAGGAGTAACCCCAAGCGCTGAAACGAAAGGAACTGCAGACAAAGCCAACAGAGCAGCAGCTAATAAAATTACAACGCCATATCCTCTTTTTATTTTCATTTTATTCGCTTATGTAAATAATTTTTGAAACTCTCTCTTCATCGCTTGTATCAAGCACGACATTTCCGCTGAAGCTTCCCTTCTGGTATATGTCCACATTAAGGCTTGCGTTCCCCGAGTTTATAACATTATATCCTTCACTTGATTTCTTGAGCATCAGCCTTACTTCATTCTGCAAAATCAGCTGTATTATGTCTTCAGGAAGGCTGTCTGCAATCTTCCAATAATAAGTCCCTCTTGCAAGTTTTATCACAACCTTATCCCCTGCAGTCACATTCTCAGGGCTCTTAAACTCAATATCGCTGTCAATTAATATCACATTCCCGCTCCTAAAAGAGAATAATATGCTCTCTGCTTCCGGAATTCCCTGCCTGCTTAAAGCTATTACAAATGAAACTACTGTCAGAGCAAGAACAATTATAGTCCCTGCTAGGATAATTCTGTCAATCTTTTTTATCTTTTTCTTCATTTTATTCCGATAAACTTGCCGTGAAAGTCACATTTGAGCTTCTTGTTCCTGGAGTCTCTGCTGGAGGAACCTCAACATACAAGTCAACCTCTGCCGTATCCTTCTCGTCAGAATATTCAAATGTGGATATGCACATCTGCGCATTCCCTGATGAAGGCATATTCGTAAATGAGGTTATTGAGCCGAGCCAGTCAAATGCTCCAAGCTCGGTTGAATTGTCAATCTTGAACTTGTAATAGGCATTAGGATTTGCAACAGTAGCCCACAAGTTTGTCGCCTCTGCAGTTATATTGACTTTTACATTTCCTTCATTCTCTATAATGAATGGAAGAGGATTGTCATCAGTCGTGTCGTTTGAAGCAAGATACTTAAGCA
>JBFYLR010000056.1:0-6695 GCA_041305305.1 Nanobdellota archaeon | reverse complement strand
CAGCTTGGAACTCTTGGAGCTGGCAATCACTTCCTTGAAATAGAAAAAATCGATGCAATTTACGACGATAAAATTGCATATGCATTCGGGTTGAACAAAGATTGCGTGACTTTAATGATTCACTGCGGAAGCAGAGGTTTGGGGCATCAGGTTGCATCCGACTACATAAGATTAATGGAGAAAGAATATGGATTCGCCAATCTTCCTGACAGAGAATTAATAAATGCTCCAATTAAGTCTCCTCTTGGGCAAAAATACCTAAGTGCAATGAACTGCGCAGTTAATTTTGCATTTGCAAACAGGCAGATGATTATGCATCACGTCCGCGAGCAGTTAAAACATTATTTTCCCAAAGCAAAAGTAAATCTTGTCTATGATGTCTGCCACAACATCGCAAAAATCGAGGATTTTGTAATTGATGGGAAGAAAACAACTCTCTGCGTGCATAGAAAAGGCGCAACCCGTTCTTTTGGTCCTGGGAGAAAAGAGATTCCTGCAAGCTATCGAAAGATTGGACAGCCTGTTTTAATACCGGGCTCAATGGGAACTGCAAGCTATGTTCTTGTCGGAACAAAAAAGGCGGAAGAAACTACTTTCGGAAGCACAGCACACGGAGCAGGAAGAATAGAAAGCAGAAGCAAGGCAAAAAGAGAATTAACTTCAGAGAATATTAAGAAAGAGCTTGCATCAAAGGACATTATTGTAGAGACTTTAAGCCAGAAATCTTTGGTTGAAGAAGCTCCAGAAGCATATAAGGATGTTGATGAAGTAGTAAGGGTCTCTCATGAAGCCGGAATAGGGAATTTAGTAGCCCGTCTTGTGCCATTAGCAGTTATGAAGGGATAGAACTTATTTCTTTTTTATCTTCTTCTCAATCTTCCTGCCGAACTGAGTGCCCTCTGTCTTTATAACTCCGCCTTCTTCTTTTAGCTCAGCAATCTCCTCAGGGCTGACATAAGTGCTTCTCAATGTCTCTTTGAAAGGCGCCCCATGTTCCTGTCCTGGTTTTCCATATTTCCTCTCTCCAGGGTAATAAGGTTTGTTCTGGCTTATTCCTGCCCCAACCGTATAGTCTATCTTCTTGACTCTCATATCTTGGAAAAGAATGCGCAGTTTAAAAATTATGCTACTTTTATTATTCTAGGCTCATCTGAGCTATTATGATAATGCTTCCCGTGTATTATCTGGTTAATCATGGACGATATCACCGGCGCTTTCTTATGCACTCCTCTGTGCCTCATTATTCTTCTTGTGATAAATAATGCAAATACTACAAACGTGAGGACAAAACCCCAGATAAGCAGCTTTTCCCTCTTTTCTGGGTCAGATATTAATGACATGCTTGCAAAACCGCTTATCTTTGCATTATCAAGGAGAATATATTCTTCCACGAAAGCAGAGCCTATTGAAGAGTGCGCATTTATAATAATCTGAAGATTTGAGTCATATTTTGCAGGTAGTTTTAGAGATGCCTCAAAATCATTTGTTGACTTTGGATTTATCACTCTCTTGTCAGCTATCTTTGCAACTCTCTCCCCCCTCATATTCAACAGCACTATCTCAATTTCTACCTCCTGCTCCTGCCCGGCGAGCTCGTTTATAGAATATTTTACATTCAAATCCCCTCTCTTGTCTTTCTTAGAGTCAATTAACTTGATCTCCATCTTCTTTTTTATTATCTCTACATTAAATCTTATTGACTCTTCTATCTCTTCGCATTTTAGAGATACCTCAATAGGATAAGAGCCGTCACTTAAGTTCTCAGGAAGTTTAATGCTAAATATAAACTCCTGTTTCTGCCCGGCACTCAGGTCTTTTGTTTCCTCTGAACTCGTCCATGAAGCGTAGTCTCCTTTGCCTTTTATCTTGCACTTGTTAAGATAACTTGTCCCGCTGCTCTTGGCAGATAATTCTATCTTCTTTATCTCTCCAGGGTTGGCAATAATGTTATTTATGCCTCCAAGCTCCAAATCTGCATAAAGCGCTCCGCTGATATTGCTTATGGTAATTGTTCCATTTGAAATCACTATTGTTGCTCCGCCTCCTCCACCGCCACCTCCGCCTCCTCCTGATGGAGTGGAAACTGAAGCAACGCTGAACTGAAGAGAGTAGCTTGAATTCATTAGATTTCTGCTCAAGTCACTGCATAAGAAGTAATAATGGTAACTGCCTCCGTTTGACAATCCGCTCACCAGGAGGCTATGTGCTGTCGAATTTGTACTGCTCATGCTAGTCATGCTACTCCAGTTAGAGTCGACAATAGCATATCTGCATTCTGCGATTTCATTAGTTGTCAGGGCGATTGTTGTTGAGGTTGTACCTGCCGACAATGCCTGTCCATTTGAAGGAGACGTTGAAAGAACCGAAGGTGTAGCCACATCAATCTCAGTTGTTACGCTGCTACTGACATTGCTGTCATTCACATTTCCTATGCTGTCCTTTGTATAAATCATTAGCGTATATGTCTCATTTGCATTAAGCCCAGTCGCGTTGTAGTAATTGTTTGTAGTATTTGCGACATTTGTCCCGTTAAGGTATACAATTGCCACGCTGAAATCGCTCGAAGGATTTGTCCAGTTCCAATATATCCATGTCTGCCCTCTGCTTATGTTGGCAAGATTTGAGACAGATTCAGGCGGAGTAGCATCAACATTAATTGTTCTGAGTTCGCTCTCTCCACAATTTCCAATAGAGTCTGTTGCAAATGACTGGTATGAATAAGACCCATCAGCCAAGCCTGTCTTGTTTATGTAGAAGGTATAGTCCGTTCCATTGACTCTTCTGAAATCAGACATCTTGAAGATGCCTGCTTCTGCATCAGAGAATGTTCTGTTGAGCACTCTTATATCATCAATAAATCCTCTGAAGAACATTGCACTGCCGTTCTCTGCGCCGATTGTCAGGTTGCTTATTGAGCCGTCTATTCTTCCGCTAAGGCTACTGTTTGAGGAGTCAAGTGCTCCGTCCGCATATAACTTAAGCAAAGAACCATTATAACTGACTATGAAATTATGCCATTCGCTGTCGTTATAAACTTCACTGGAAACAACTCTCAGGCTTTGTCCACCAGTTGTTATCTGTCCGACTATCTTGCTGTTTTCTATTCCAAGTCGGTACGAGCCACCCTTTGCAACAATACTTGTGCCTGTCTGTGACGTATTAAATTTAATCCATGCACTTACAGATAACTCTTCGCCCATATTCAACTCAGAATCATTTCCAAGATTTACATAGTCATTAACTCCATCGAAAAGGAAGCTCTTGAAATTATGGTAAACATTTGCATTGGATATTGCTTCTGCTACTGCTTCCCCAAGAATATCGTTTCCCCATGAATAAAGATGAACTCCGTCAGGAGAAAGCCCAGATTTTATAGAATTGGGGTTGCTCGAGTCCCTCAATGCTAAATCCAAATCAGCATAGACTGCCCCGAGTTCAATCGAACGGTTGTAAGTCCATTCATTCCATTGCGCTCTTTTTGCAATCTTCTCTGCGCTCAATAAAGCAGAACTTGGGAAGACATTTCCAATTATTATGTTTGTGCCGTTGATACCCATTGCCTGCGCCTTACTTATTATAGCGTTCCAGTTTGACTTCATTGTATCGATTGAGGCGCCCCCATTTATGTCATTGTGCCCGATTGAGATATATAGCTGGCTGAAATTGTGGTCAAATAGGGCAGTTTGTATCTTGTTATTGACTGTAGTTGTTGTAGAACCTCCAAATGCGCGGTTAGCAACCCAGCAATTGTAACAGATTCTGTCCAGAATCTTCTGGTTTGGAGGAGAATTCTCATTTGAGCTGGAAGATAGTCTGCCGGAAGGATAAGCTGGATGAGTAGACCAGTAAAATTTGCCGTCGCTTATGCTGTCCCCGATAACCGCAAGGACAGGCTTGTAAATCCTTAATTCATCAAAATAAATTGCACCTATCTGTGAGTCGCCTGTTCTGAGTTTAATCTTTGAGATTTCTGCTCCGGAGTAGCTCTTTGCACTTCCAACCTGCTGAAGTGAGCCATATGTATTGTCCTCTTCAGAAATGTAGACTTTTATTATATTTGAGTTTTTGTCAACAGAAATCACAATCTGCTTGTAAACTCCTGCGCTGAATGTTGCTGCTGAGCCGGAGCTTAAATCTGTGCTGAAATTGATTGTATTCGCAGCAGTTCCTCCATCGATAGATACAATTATGTTATCAGAAGAGTCAAGGAGTTGTACGATTCCAACAGTCCCTGCGCTGTACAGCATGTCATATTCAACAAGATAGTTCATTGCAGGCTCTTCAAATTCCCTTATCGCAGAGATATAACTCACTGCACTGGTATCATTTAAGATCATTTTCTTGCTGTAATCCTTGGTTACAATTGATATCTGCCCCACATATTCATCAAGGGCCCAATTACTCAAATCTCCGTTGAATCTGTCCATAATCCCAAGATTGTTTGTATTATCATCCACTCTATTAAATCTCGAAGTCAATGATATATTGGGGCAGGCGGTTGAATAACATGCGCCGTCATTTCCATATTCCGACAAATCAACAAATCTCGTCAGATTATCGCCAAGTGAAGGTATACTGTCAAGGCTGGTTCCAAATTTCAAGTGGCTATCATAAATTGTGTAGTTCGTGCTATTCCAGCTAAAGATAAATCTTCCAAAACTGCTCTCTTCCTGCATTTTATTGGAGATTATAATATTTCTGTTTGTGGTGTTGTATCCATCAACAGGAGAAGGGATTCCGAATGAGATAACCGGAGCATCATCATCCGTATCTGCTGCATTCACCCAGAATGTTTCGCTTGCTTCAGAATAGTTCTCATTCCCAGCATAGGTGCAGGCTATCTCAAAAATCCCTCCGTCATCAAAAGTTGTCAGGTTTTCAAGCGGAGACTCCCCAGAGTTTATAATTTCGCTCTCCTTGTATAAACTCATTGTTCCAAAGTTAGGAATAACCATGGAGCAGTTTATTATTGTACTCTCACCTTCTGTTATTGTGACATTCCCTTCACTGCCGTTCAGAGTGAGATTAACTGTAGAACTCAGTCTCGTGACAACATAATTTATTGATTCAGAGTAAGAGACATTTCCGCTCTCGTTGCTGTATGCGTACCATTTGTAGGAATAATATCCTGCAGCCATCCCCGGGATTGTGCTGTTGAAGAAATTGCTTTCATTTGAAGCAGAATAATTGATTCCGTTAAACTCCAGCCAGGCAGTCCCATTTGAGCCAAGAATAGTTGCGTTGAAATAGTAGACCTGCCCAGGAGAATAGACGAGATTGCTTATTGGGTTCTCTCCAAATTCAGAGAAATTAACTCCTCCAGAACCTGCTTCCCCTTCCTGTCCGATATTGACTGTTCTCTGCTCACTGGAACTGGTATTTCCAAGAGAACCAATTGCAAAAATCTGATAATTGTATGTTCCGTTTTCAAGCCCAGCAGTTGCATTTTTGCTCTGATTTATATAGAGATTCCACCGAGTCGCATTGACTTTCTGCAGATTAGACATATAAATTTGTATTATCTCGCTCTCGCTCAGCGCCCTATTGTATATTCTTGGCTCATCAATTGTACCGTTAAACAGGTTGTTGCCTCCAAAACTTCCAATGTAATTATAGGTGGATGCCCCAGGGCTTGTTGCAGAGGCAGTTGAATTAATCAAAACTCCGTTCTTGTAAAGTTTTAGCGCGGTTGTAGCAGAGTTATAAGTTACAGCTACAAAATACCATCTATCTGCTTCAATAGGCACCGGGTCCTGAACCTGGTTCCAAGTGCCTCCATGCCCTGCAGAAAGCTTGAAGCCCCATTGCACAGCGCTAACATTTGGGCACCAGAAGGCAGTTGAGCCAGCCTCATGCCCTGAGATTATGTTGTTTGCGATATCTCCACTGCGCCTTTTTATCCAAGCAACTTTCGTGTAAGAGCTTCCAGCAGGGATGACTGCTCCGACTCTTACATAGTCATCTACCCCGTCGAATGTATAAGCTCCGTTGAATCTTCCAGAGGAAGTCGCAACCATTCCTCCGTATATTGTTCCGTTGTCGCCTAAAGGAGAAATATCTCCAATAACTGAAGAGGAATCTCCAACTGCAGACAAATTATCGAAGTTAGACATAAAGACAAGAGATGAATTATAAATTGAGTAATTAGTTCCATTCCAATTCCATATTAGTTTGGATAACGTCTGATTCCCGGCTATGGTTGCATTTACAACAATAGTTTTGTTTGATGTTGTTGTCCCATTTGCAGAAGTCGGATTCACAAAATTAATATCTAACTCATTTGTAGCATTCACGAACTGAATAGTTGCAGTTCTATTTGCTGAAGAGAAATTGCTCTGTGCGCCACTGTCAAAGCATTGTATATTCCATATGAAACTCACATTCGTCAAATCATTCAAATCAAAGCTCGTAACATTATTCATTCCGCTAACTTCTTCAGTCTGATTCAAATGCCATGTTCCTGTTGCATTGTGCCATAATGAGCAGTTTACAAGTGCCGATTCGTCAGAAACACTTGCATTAAATGTCAAATTGACATAAACTGAGGCAGTATTTGAATATCCTGCAATCGGCTTGTCTAATTCAATCCTTGGAGCGCTATCAACAAATTGTATTATTGCTGTCCTGTTAGCACTTCCGAACGAATAGTTTGATGCATTGTCAAAGCATTGTATATTCCAGATAAATCTCACATA
>JBFYLR010000055.1:0-5682 GCA_041305305.1 Nanobdellota archaeon | reverse complement strand
AAAAGCAAAAAAGGGTGATGCAAGAGGAATTGCAGAATCATTTAATGAAGGATTGAGGAGAGGATTCAATTGTTATACGGGCAGTAACAAATCATTTGACAGGAAAAAGATAAATAAAATTGAAAAAAGTATAGAAGAAAATTCAAAGAACAGCATTTCTTATGTTGCGATTGATGATAATACGGGCAAAATAGTCGGCAGTGCAGTATTATTTGGAAAGAAAGAGGGAAGATTGTCCCATAGAGTAGCATTGGGATGGGGAGTGCATCCAGATTATGCAGGCAGAGGAATAGGGACAAAGATGGTTTCTGCATTATTGAAAGAGGCAAGAAAAAGAGGATTCAAAAGAGCAGAAGCAGAGGCTGCTGTTACCAACATTGGCTCTGTTAAACTTGCCAAAAAGTTGGGATTTAAGATTGAAGGCAGAAAAAAGGCGGGGCTGATATTAGACAATGGAAAATATGTTGATACTTACATCTTTGGTAAGATATTAAAATGATGAATAAGAAGGGAATTGAGTTTAGCTTCGGATGGTTATTTGCAATGATAGTGGGGGCGGTAATCATATTTCTCGCAGTTTATGCTGCTGTAAAAATTGTGGGGACTGAGAGAACAGTTGGAGCGGCGGAGCTTTCCAAACAGCTTGAAACAGTTCTAACTCCTGTTGAGACAGGATATGAAGAGGGAAAGATAGTAGCTCCGATTGAATTCCCTACTGAGACAAGAATATACAACAACTGCACTCTCGACGGCAATTTCGGGGAGCAGATGATAGCGACTGATGCAAGTTCAGGGCTTGGAGAGAAATGGCTAAACCCTGAAGAGCTTGTCCCATCAATATCTTATAACAAATACATATTCTCCCAGTCAGTTGTGCAGGGAAGGAGCGCAAATGCATTCTCAAAACCATTCAGCATGCCTTTCAAGATTGCGAATCTCCTGTTTATTTACAGCGGGAAGTATTGTTTTGTAAACCCTCCAGGAGATATTGAGGAGGAAGTTAATTCTCTGAGCATGAGGGATATAAACACTACAACGGACTTGTCCAAATGCCCGAGAGGGAGCAAAATAGTCTGCTTTTACAGCGAGGAGCCGAAGTGCAATGTGGTTGTTGACCCCGGGCAGAAGATGGTTGTAAAGAACGGCACGGCAATATTTTACGAGCAGGGGCTTATTTACGGAGCGATATTCTCAGATTCTGAACTTTATGAATGCCAGGTGAAGAGGCTTATGAAAAGGGCTTCTGAACTGGCGCTTTTGTACAAAGCTAAGAGTGAGCAGGTATCTTCATCTCTTGGAGGATGCAGTTCAGAATTACAGCCCGATTTGGAGGCTTTCGCATCAATGACTGCACAGATGAACAGTTCGGTTGAATTCAGAGAGATATTCTATTTTGGGGAGTCATTAAACTCAAGAAATAACGCAATGACTAAATGCAAGTTGTGGGAGAGTTAAGATGACATCTAAAAAGGGACAGATGAAGGTTCAGGAAATGGCTTTTGTGCTTATAGCGATAATATTGTTTTTTGGAATGGTTGCTTTAGTTTATTTTTCTATAAGACTATCGAGCCTTAAGGAAGATGTAACTTCGATTAGAGAGCAGTCTGCCAAAGAACTATCCAGAAAACTGGCAGATATCCCTGAATTCTCATGGACATCTTCAACTTGCTCGGGGTGCATAGATTTGGACAAGGTGCTCGTTATGAAGGACAGAGCGGCTTACAAAGGGTTCTGGGACTTGGATTATCTTATGGTGGAAAGGGTTTTCCCTAACAAAACAGCTGTTGAGTGCACTCGGGCGAACTATCCTGAATGCGGGAAGATTACTTTAATAAACAATACGAAGTATTTCGGGAGCCCCGCGACAGCATTTGTCGCACTTTGCAGGATAGAACCCAGCAAAGGAGGATATACGAAGTGTGAAATGGGCAAAATACATGCTGCGAGCAGGGTGATAAAATGAATAACAGAAGAGGACAGGAGGAAATAGTGGGGTTTGTGCTTATAGTTGTAATCGTAGCAGTGATTTTCCTCGTATTTCTAGGAATAACTCTTAGAAAGGCGCCTCCTGCAACTGAGAAAGACAGCAGAGACGCCTATCAATTCCTTGAGAGCCTTACAAGTTATACAACCGATTGTGCAGTAAGCTATGAGCCCGCATTCTCAGATATAGGGGATTTAACAAGAGAGTGCTATTCAGGTTCGATTTGTTTATCTGGATTGAGCGCATGCCAAGTATTAAACCGAACTTTACAAGAGACAATTATGTCCAGCTGGAAAGTAAATCCTAACGGCCCGGTAAAAGGGTATCTGTTTAATTCAACATATTCATCCTCTCAATCAAGAGGGAAGGAAATTATGATGGTGAAGATGGGAAACTGCACTGGAAGGATAATAGGCGCTGAGAACTTTTTCGCTGCGCCCCCGGGCAGAATTACAAATACCCTTAAAATATGTTATTAGGACTATAATCTTACATTTATCTGCAATGAGTCAATTGCAAGAACGGGCTTTAGTCTTGCTCTCTTCCCTGTTTTCTCAGAAATAAGCTCTATAAAACCAAACTTTTTAAGCAATTTTATATCGTCGTTAACTGACTTGAAATCCCTCTTCAGAATCTTTGCCAATCCGTATATAGAAGAGGGCTTTTTTGTCTTTAAAATATGAATAATCCTTGCTTTCTCATTGCTTAGAAGGCTTCTTAGAGCGATAACTCCTTCAAAATCGTGCTCTTTATGGTCCCCGGTTATTTTTCTGAAAAAAGAGGTGAAAGTTCCACTCTCAGAGACAAGTTCTATTTCCTTTATTTTTGGGGTTTTTACCATGTTTAAATATATGTTCTATTTTACCCTATATTCAATAATAAGTCTGGATTTATATATGTTGTGTTTTATAATATATGTTAGGAAATACCAGATATTGCGGAAGAAGAAGATATTCGCACAAAAAGAGCTGCAAAGGAATAACCGTCTTATGGGATAGTGGTGACATAAGGTTTATAAAGGAATTAAGGGGTCAGAAGAGTACTACCTCGATTAAGCGAAAAGTGAATGGAAAGCTTTTTAAAGGAAGTTGGATTTAAACAATTACTCTGATTAGCTCAGAGGAATATCAAGGGTTACATTCTGAAAACGAATTGCCTTTGATATGTCCGGCGGATTGTGTTAAACAATCTCCCTTAGGGGGGCTGAAAAGCTGCCAAATCAAAAGAGCTGAAAGGGGGTTTAAAACAAAGTGAAATTTAATTTCAAAAAGATTGCATCTGTATTAGCAAGCACAGTTATGCTCGGTTCAACAGTGGCACTCGCTGCTGCAGCCAACTACCCAGCCCCATTCGTACAGAGCGGAGCTGCTGATGTTGCTGTGGTCTATGGCGCAAATGCTGCTCAGACCGATATGGTCGCAGCAACTGACATAACAAGTAACTTAAACAGCAAGTTGTTAGCTCAATCTGGAACAAGCACTTCCTCAAGCGTTGAGGGCGGTGACTTCATAAAGCTTGAGAGAGCAACAGACAAATTCAATCTCGGTGACGAAATGAACGACTTTTATTCATCCCTCGATGACGAGGAACTTTCAGTAGTTCTTGCATCAGGAGTGTATCAGAACGACGATAATGATGAATTTGACTTCGAACAGTCAATCACATTGTCCCCAGGCTTAGACCTTGAGCATTTCGCAGACAGTGAACTTGATGAAAATGAGGTTCCTGTAATCGGATTCAATTTAGCTGGAAGTGATGCTATACTTAACTATACACTTGACTTCACTGATAATGCTGAAGCAGGAGGCGCATGGGCGTCAGGTAACGCTCTTGAAACAACAGAGATTACAATGCTAGGAAGAACATATTATGTCGTTAGTGCCAGAAATACAACTGACGTTAACCATAAGATAACTCTTCTTGACACGGCAAACAGCGCAACTGTAGTAGAAGGTGAAACAAGTTCATTAGTAGTAGGAGCAACAAGTTACGATGTAAGCGTAGTCTACATAAGCGATACAAACGTTATCCTTAATGTAAACGGCGTTGAAACAAACAAGCTTGGAGAAGGTGATGTCTTTAAAGTCAGTACTGATCTATATGTAGGTGTCAAAGACATCTTATATAGGGCAAAAGATACTGGCGTAAGCAAGGTTTCGATTAGCCTTGGTTCTGGTAAAATAGTTCTGGAAAATCTTCAGGAAGTACAAATAAACAATGAAGATGTAAGCACAAACACAGACTCTGTGTTGAATGCATATATCAGCGTTGATGGCAACGATATGGAATCCATCACCCTTGAGTGGATTCTTGATGACGATGCCTGGGTAGTTCCTGGAACAGACTTAGTATTACCTGGATTCGAGACAATCAAGCTTTCAACTGGAGGATTTGTAGTGGGCACGAAAGAAGTAACCAGCGTATCTCCTGACGGAGATGACACAATTGATGTCAGCACGATGGTGAAGGACGGCGCGGTCTCATTCAATCTATTCTATTTGAATAGTTCCAATACTGGAATTCTAGGCCTTGGTGAGAAAGACAGCCATAAACTTGTAACAAATTCAACTAACTCACAAGTTAGATTGAATGAAACAGAAAATAGCTTCTTCGTGGCAACATGGATATCTGGAGATGACGCAGAATCATATGTCTTTGAAATTTCAACTATTGAAGATGAGGACGGCAAGAACAAGACAACATTAAAGAATCTTGCAGACAGCTCAGACCTTGTATTCAGTGAAGTTGGAAAGGTAAAGGATGTAGGTTCGCTTCAATTAACTCTGGTTGCATCCAGTGATGACGCAAAGGTAGCTACTGTTAAAGCAAGTGCAACAAGTGGAACAACGTATACTGACAGACTTGTAACTGTAAAGGGATTGACACTTAGCTTGCCAGTGCTGGATACAACAACTGTAGCCGCATCAAGAACTGATCGTATGATCAACTTGACTGCACAGCCAACAAGCTGGGGCATGAACTTCACAGAAGAGACTAAAGATGGTGACATAGAAGACGGAGATTCCGTTAAAGTCACAATCGCAGTTGATGGAGATGACGGACTTGAGCCAACAACATTGGCTGGAGTAACCATGATTGAAACAGGAGATAACACAGACCAATACGAAGGATATGTAGTGTCTGAACTTGCAACCAAGTTCATGCAGGACAAGCCTTCAACAGGTTTGAACGATCTCGATGTTGAATACCATGATGAAGAAGTCTCAGCAGACGTTTATGTCTCTGAAACAGGCGCAGCTGTAGTTGCAGAAGGTGCAGGCGGTACGAAAGTACTGTTTGTTAAAGATTCCGAAGCCGGATCAGTAACTGCCAAGAACTTGGTAGTTGTTGGTGGAAGCTGTGTAAACAGCGTTGCTGCTGAATTGCTTGGAAGCGCATTATGCGCAGCCGACTTTGAGGCAAGCACAGGTGTTGGAGCAGGTTCATTCCTTATCCAGACATTTGCACGTGGCGACGGAGGAGTTGCAACATTAGTTGCAGGATACGATGCAGCAGATACAGTCAATGCAGCTACTTATTTGAGAACGCAGGTTGTTGATACAACAGCAGGCAAGAAGTACAAAGGTACTTCCTCAACAAGTGCTTCATTGGTAGTCGCTTAAAACCAGAAATTTTTAGGAGTTGTAGTGCGGCGTGTGGACATGCCCCTCGGGGCAACTCCGCCAGTGTCCGCCCAT
>JBFYLR010000054.1:0-11453 GCA_041305305.1 Nanobdellota archaeon | reverse complement strand
CGTCCGGTATTCCACATTAAGTATATTCCTCTGATTGAGCTTTGCATGAGAAGCTTCTGCCCTAAGTGCGGAAAATTGACATTGAGCGACGAGAAGCAGAAAGGTTTGGCGCCTTCCGCCAGAGCTAAAAAAGCAAGAGATGCGAGAAAGTGCCCTCATTGCAGTGAGGTTATTGAAAGAGTCAAACTGGAAAAGCCAAGCACATTCATGCTTGGAAAGAAGAGATTATCCCCTATTGAAGTGAGGGAGAGATTAGTCAACATAACTGATGAAGAATTAAAGAAAGTTGGAATAAATTCAAAGACATGCAGGCCTGAATGGGCTGTTCTTGCATTATTACTTGTTCCTTCTGTTACAGTAAGACCTTCAATAACTCTTGAAACAGGGGAGAGAAGCGAGGACGACATAACTCACAAGCTGTCTGATATTATCAGAAGCAACCAGAGATTGTGGGAGAATCTTAATGCTGGAGCGCCTGAAGTTATTATTGAAGATTTGTGGGACTTATTGCAATATCATGTTACAACATTCTTTGACAATAATGTTTCAAGAATTCCGCCTGCAAGACACAGAAGCGGGCAGCCTCTGAAAACAATAACTGAGAGAATTAAAGGAAAAGAAGGAAGAATAAGACATAACCTTGCAGGAAAGAGAGTAAACTATTCTGCGAGAACGGTTATTTCTCCTGACCCATTCATAAAGATAAATGAAGTTGGAGTGCCTCTTGAGATTGCAAGAGTGATAACAGTAGCTGAGAATGTAACTACAACAAACATTGAGGAGATGAAGAATCTAATCAGGAAAGGAAATGCCTATCCTGGAGCAAATTATGTGATAAGAACTGACGGAAAGAGGAAGAAGATAACTGAAGATTTGAAAGAGGAGCTTTGCACTGAAATACAGCCAGGATACAAGATTGAAAGGCACCTTAGAGATGGAGATATAGTTCTATTCAACAGACACCCATCACTGCACAAGCAGAGTTTGATGGCCCATTTTGTAAGAGTTCTTCCGAACAGGACATTCAGGCTTCATCCTGCAGCCGCCGCTCCTTACAACGCTGACTTTGACGGGGATGAATGCAACATTCACAGCCCTCAGACGGAAGAAGCGAGAGCTGAAGCGAGCATACTTCTTGAAATAAGCAACAATATAATTTCATCAAAGAATAATATGAATCTGATTGGAACAATCGCGGACTCTATAACCGGAGCATATCTTCTTGCAAAAGACACTCTTTCAAAGGCTGATGCTGACGAGATATTATTCGCATCGGGCGTTGAGAATGGTGTGAAAAAGAAGGAAATGGACGGAAGAGAAGTGTTTGCGCAGATTCTTCCAAAAGGCTCGAGCATAAAAGTGCCTGATGATTTGACAGGAAGCAATTCTCTTGCAACAGAAGACGGGAAGATGGTGAAGATTATTGACAAGGAGTTCGGAAGAAAGGAGACGATAGACTCAATAAACAAGGCATTCATACTTGGGGCGCTTTATCTTTCAAGAAGAGGATACACTCTGGCGCTTCAGGATCTTAATGTTCCTGAGAAAGTGAGAAAGATGAGCGATGACATAATCTCCGAGGCTGAGAGAAAGACTTCAGAGATTATCAAAGATTACGAAACAGGAAATCTTACGCTTATTCCAGGAAAATCAATGGAAGAAACGAGAGAAACAAGAATTCTGAAAGTTCTTAACGATGTAAGAAGCGAGATGGGAGATGTCGCGAAGGCTAACTTCCCTAAGGAAAGCAACATGAACAAGATGATTTCCGCAGGCGCTGGAGGAAGCATGTCAAATATTACTCAGATTGCATGCTCGGTTGGACAGCAATCGTTGTGGAACAAGAGAATAGGCTTTGGGTATACTGGGAGGACACTTCCATTCTTCAAGAGAGGAGATTTGAGCCCTGAATCAAGAGGATTCATCAAGTCGTCATTCCTGAAAGGACTTAAGCCTACGGAATTCTTCTTTGGAGCGATAACAGGAAGGGACAGCCTTATGGATACTGCTCTTAGAACGCCTAAATCAGGTTATTTGTACAGAAGATTGGTTTCTGCGCTTCAGGACCTTAAAGTTGAATATGACGGAACTGTAAGAGATGCATCCGAGAATATTGTTGAATTTGCATACGGGGATGATGGAAAAGATGTTTCGAGACTGCATCTTAAGAATAATAAGATGATTCCAGGGGAAGCAGTGGGTGTTGTTACATCGCAGTCTTTCGGAGAGGCTTCAACGCAAATGGTTCTTAATGTATTCCACTCTGCTGGAGTCGCGGAAATGCAGATTACAGGACTTCCAAGACTTATTGAAATACTTGACGCGAGAAAATCCCCTTCAACGCCTTCAATGGATATTTATCTTGAGAAGGAAGTGAACAATGAGAAGGATGCGAAAGTCATTGCTGAGAAGATAAAGGAAGTTAAGCTGAGGGAAATTCTTTCTGAGATTAAGATAGACTTTGCAAACAAGAGAATAGAGATTACACTTGATCCTAAGGGTTTGAAGATGGTGCATGCCGGAGCGCAGAAGATTGTTGACAGGCTCAACGAGAAAGGATTCAGCGTAAAAGGAAATGATTTGAGAGTCACTATCAACGCGGCTGACATGGATTTCAAGGAGATATACAGGCAGAAGGAGAAGCTTAAGGAGACAGTCATATCTGGAGTGAAGGGAATATCCCAGGTTGTTGTTGCAAACAGAGGAAAAGATTATGTTGTGCTTACTGCAGGCTCTAATTTGAAGGATGTTTTTGAGATAAAGGGAGTTGACAGTTCGAGAACAATCACAAATGACATCTACAATACATTTGAAGTTCTTGGAATTGAAGCGGCAAGGCAGATAATAATCAATGAGATAAAGAAAGTTCTGCAATTGCAGGGATTGGACATCAATGAGAGGCATTTGAAGCTTGTTGCTGATGCTATGAGCTCTTCAGGAGTTGTAAAGGGAGTCACAAGAATGGGAATTATATCTGACAAGGCGAGCATACTTGCAAGAGCTACATTCGAAACTCCTGACAAACAGTTTATCAATGCGACTATACAGGGCGGAAGAGATGAATTGAACTCAGTCATAGAGAATATTCTTCTGAATCAGGTTATTCCTGTTGGAACAGGACTGCCTGGATTGCTTGTAGAAGTGACCGGACCTCTTGTAAACAAGGAAATTGAAAAAGAGAAAGCGAAGAAAGAGTAATAGTTGACAAAATGGCTATAATAAACATGCAATTGATGAGGTATATTAATCTCTTAGACAGGGCTTCAAGAGTTAAGACGAGAAAATGCTTTGTTTACAACAACATGGTTATTTTTGCTGTTCCTAAACCTCTTATCTCTCAGGCGATTGGACCCGGGGCTTCAAACATCCACAGGATACAGGAGCAGTTGGGAAAGAAAGTCAAGATTGTTGCAGAGCCGAATGGAATTGAAGATGCCCCTGAATTTGTAAGAGAGGTTGTTTCTCCGGTAAAATTCAAGTCTCTTGAACTGAAGGAGGGCTCGTTTATTCTTAATGCAGGAAGCACGAGCAAAGCGGCGCTTATAGGAAGAAATAAGAGAAGATTTGATGAGCTGAGGCAGATTCTTATGGACAGTTTTGGAATTGAGTTGAAAATTGTATAAAAAGTCATCACTTTTTGTTAGTAGCATGCCGTTATCCCTTTAAGGAAACGTTTATAAATTAGTTTTTGTATACAAGAGAAGTAAAATTTTATATTATTGAAAGGAGGTTTAAAAAATGGACACAAATAAAGTTATAGTGACTCTGTTGGTTTTGGCTATAGTTCTGTCTGTTGCGACTGTTGCGTTTAATGCGTTTTCGGGCGATAAGACAGTTCAATTGGTTGATACCGACGACAAAGCCACTGCGACGGTGAGCTTGCAAGTCTTGGGCGATGCGCCTAAAACAAGCGAAGGAGCTAATGTCGGACTTTATGTTGAAAGCGGTCAATAAAATGGCAGAAAATAATACAGTTTTAGTAGTTGCAGTTCTTGCAGTTATTGCTTCACTTGCTGCCGCAGGATTCTCATATTACGCCATGAGCCAAGGGCCAAAGGTGTTGGGATTCGCGACAAATACAGATTCTGGAGTAGCTAACTTGACAGTTGAAACAGCTGTTGAGATAGAATTCTCAGATGATGCTATCGAGTGGGGTTCAGGAAGAGTTGCTTACGGACAAGCATCCGCAACTCTGGACACTAGTGCTGGTTCTGTTACAAATGGTAACTGGACAATAGAAAACTCTGGACTTGTCTTGGATAATGTAGGAAACGTTAATGTCTCTGTAGATTTGGCAGCTGTTAAAACAGCAGCAGTATTTCTCGGAGGAACATCTCCTGACTATGATTGGAAGGTAAGCGAAACTGCAGGCGGAGAAGCAGGCACTTGCACAGGTATGTACGTTACAGGTTATGAAAATACAAACAGCAGCGCACGTATATGTGACAAGATGGGATATCTAACTGGAGCAAACGAGCTTAGAATAGATATCAAGCTGGTAGTACCATATGACTCAAATAGAGGGTACTTATCAGACACAATAACTGCGACAGCCGCTGCAAATTAAAGTCAGATTTTTAATTTTTACTCTTTCTTTTCTTTTTTCTTTTTTTATCGGATGGCGGCAGCCCTGAAGCATAGAAAGATATAAAAAAGATTTTTTGTTTAGATGACGATGAAAAAGGAGATTATTTGCCTGATTATAGCAGGCATTCTTGCGTTGTCAATATTGCCTTGTTTTTCAAGCGCCCTTGGGATAAGCCCTGCAATAGAGGAGATAAATTTTGTACCATATGAGAAGCATACTATTGAATTCAAAGTTCATGAGAAGAACCCTGACAGAAGAGTGACTTTCTATGCAGAGGGAGATTTGGCGCAATATGTGACATTTGATAAAACAGAATCGATAGGAAGCACTGTATTCAAGGCAACAATCAGTCTGCCCGGGAATATAGAGACTCCGGGCAAGCACACATTATATATTGTGGCAGCTGAAGCTCCATTGGAGGACAGCTTTATAGGAACTGCAATAAGAGTTAAATCAACAATAAAGATTTATGTGCCTTACCCAGGAAAATATATTGAATCGAGTTTAAGTGTTCCGTCTGCGAATATCGGAGAGAGTGTGCCTGTTGAACTAAAGGTAATAAACAGGGGAACTGAAAATCTCACTATAATTCCAATAATAAGTTTTTATGACGGCTCAATGAATAAAGTTGATGAGATAATTTTCAGCCCAAGACAGGTAGACACTCAGAGAGAGGCATATTTTAGAAAATACCTGTCTACTGCGAAATTCCTCCCAGACAAATATCTTGCAAAAGCATTTGTGGATTATGGCGGATTGAATCAGGAGACCAACACGACATTTAACGTAGGCAGTCTCTTTGTGAACATAACTGATTTCAGCAAGAATGCGACTTCGGGGGAAATAAACAAGTTTGCAGTCAAGGTAAAAAGCGGATGGAACAGCATGATAGAATCAGTATATGCAGACGTCCTCATTTTGAATGAAACATCAAGAATTGAATTCAGCACGCCTCAAATAGAGCTTGAAGCATGGGGAGAAAGAGAAATAATAGGATATTTTGATGCAGATGGTTTGAGCGCAGGGGAGTATGATGCTGAAGTGACTCTTAATTATAATCACCAGACAAGCTTCAAAAATGGAAAATTTATGATTATTGCTGAGCCGTTGGATAAAGGCAGAATAATATTCATTGCCTCATCAGTTGCAGGATTGGCAGTGCTGATTATTGCAGGATACATTATCTCAAGATTTATTAGAAAAAAGAAAAAAGCAAAGAGCAGAAAAAGAAATAAATAAATATACTAAGAAAAAATGAAATATAACAAGGAAGAAAAGATGGAGAGAAGAAAGAACAGCAAGATAATGCTTTTTGCTGCGGTAATTATGTTTGCGGCTGTGGCATTTATATTTGTCCTGACATTAATGCATTATTGGCCTTATTGGTTCGGGCTTCAGGAGTGGGAGCTTTATTCTTATGTGAATGTGACAGCTGACAGGGGAGGATTTGACTTGAATGGGACTGCTCTGACAATGGGGCTGGTTAGGCAAGGCGGGGCGTCAAGGAGAAATATTAACTTTACAAATGATTATAGCTTCCCTGTGGCAGTCAAGATAGGATGCGAAGGAAGCATATGCCCGCTGTTTAGTTATGAGAATCCTGTTTATGTTGAGGCATATAACAAAACGCAGATAGAATTTGAAGCAAGAAGCGAGAGAAATACGACTGTCGGGCTTTATGAAGGGTTTGTGAAATTCAAGGTGGTTCCTGCACAATGAAAAGGAAGATGAAGAAAGGCGTTGCATTTCTGGTTGTGGCGTTATGCACCCTGATTGGGGCGCTTGTTGGAGGATATTTCGGATTTGCATCAAATCTTAATGCATTTGCATCAACTGACACGGCTACAATATCACTTTATATTGAGCCATATGAAGAAACGGCGGGGACAGAAATTATTGAGAAAGAGTTGGGTTCAACAGGATTATACAGAAGCGCGGGAGGAGAAGGGGCGCCTTCGCAGATTGTTGCTGAGGAAGAATATCCCGCAGATATAATTGCTGAACCAAGAACAAATTACTACCCTCTTCTTGGGTTTGTTGCCATTTTGCTTGCAATTATTCTGCTGTTATTGTGGAGATTCAGGAAAAAGCCTGCCGAGAAAGCAGGAAGAAGAAAGAAAAAGAGATAAAGGGATATCTTTAAAAACCAAAAAAATTAGGTTCTAATATGGGTTTAATGAGTGCAAGAAAGCTGATGAAGGATAACCGAAGATTCAGATGGCACCAGAAAGTTTACAAAAAGAAGGCGCTTAATCTGAAGGTCAAGGCAGATCCATTAGAAGGGGCTTCACAGGCAAAAGGAATAGTCGTAAATAAATTCCAAAAAGAAGCAAGACAGCCAAACTCAGCTATGAGAAAGTGCTGCAAAGTCCAGCTTATCAAGAATGGAATATCCGTCGGAGCATTTATACCAGGAAATCTGGCGCAGAAATTCATTGATGAACACGATGAAGTAATAATTGAAAGAATAGGCGGACGTATGGGGCGTTCAAAGGGAGATATTCCTGGAATTTCATTCCAAGTTATAAAAGTAAATGACCAGCCTCTGAGATTGCTTTGGAAAGGCAAGATAGAGAAGGGAAGACGTTAAAATGGCAGAGCAAATTTCTTTCAAATTATTCGATTTGTATGATGTTTCTGAGATAAATGTAAGGGACAAGGCATTAAAGCCTTATCTTAATTTCTCTCCAAAATTGCTGCTTAAATCACAGGGAAGAAATCTTGAGAGATTTGAAGCTGCAAAGACAAATATTGTTGAGAGAGTTGCTGCAAGGCTTCAGGTTCCAGGGCATATTGGAAAGAAGCATAAGGTAATAACTTCATGGAGCTCGGGCAAGTACAATAAGAACATGACAACAGTATTGAAAGCTCTTGAGATAATACAAAGGAAAACAAACAAGAATCCAATACAAGTGCTTGTTGATGCAGTTGAGAATGGCTCTCCAAAAGATGAAATTACGGTAATTGAACATGGAGGAGCAAGATATCCTCAGGCAGTTGACTGCGCTCCAATGAGAAGAATAAACCTTGCAATAAGGTGGATGGTTCAGGGAGCATACACAAAAGCATTTGGAAAGAAGAGCAAGATGTCTGAAACTCTTGCAAACGAGATAATCAGAGCCTCAGAAGGAAGCATGGAAAGCTATGCAATGTCAAAGAAGAATGAGGCGGAAAAGCAGGCTGACGGAGCCCGTTAAACTTAAATCTTATTTTTGAAAAATGGCAAAGAAAGTACTTTTAGGATTGCATACTGATTATATCATGGAAATATGCGCCGATATTTATTCTGAGAAGGGTTGTGAAGTCTGTCGGGCTACAAACATGGCAGATATGATGACATATATGATGAATGAGCAGTATGATGTATATATTATGGATGCAAATCTCGGCAGCAGTGGCGGAGACATAATCTCTCCTGCAGAGACAGTATTCGCGCTGTTAAAAGAGAGAATATTAACAAGGCAAGCAAAGTTTCTGGCTATTTCAGGCAAAGATAGAGTTGTTAAGAGAGCGGAAGAGGCTGGAATACCTGCAAAAGCAAAACCTATCTCATTGGATTTATTGCTTGAACTTATAACATAACAAGATATATTAATTTTGAATGCCTTGATAATTCATGGCATGGAGGGAGGACTTGCTTGCCAGATTAAAGAATCCTAACGGCAGGTTTAATGAAATAGTTGCTGAAGCAGGGAGTGCCCTGCTTTTTGATTTCATGGATTTCTACAGAAGAGAAATAGACTACTTTCTCCCGCCTGATTTTAAGGAGATTAACCGAGCAAGAAGAAGCCAGAATATAATCCGCCAGCCGCTCGGGCCCCCTTATTTTGCAATAACTCTTTCAATAAGCGACGGAACAAATGAACCCATATCTTCCAAACAGAGACTGCACGAAGAGAAGAGGCTCAAGCAGGCATTCGGAATGTATTTTCAGGCAAAGCAGGAATGGATTAAGAGGCTTTATGTAAAAATGTCAACTGAAAACTACTTCTTTGAGGCAAGAGAAGAGAGATAAATTCTATATATGGCTCTCAATAAACTTTAAAAACGCTGTTTGTTATCAAAAAATATCATGGTAGAGAAGGAAACAAGCATACAGAAAATCAGAAGAATGACTTCAGATTTTAAGAATATAAGAAACATAGCTACAAGTGCGCATATTCACCATGGAAAAACTGCTTTCACTGACAATCTTCTTGCAGCGGCAGGATTGATGGCTGCAAAGAATGCGGGAAGCCTTGAAGAGGGAATGACTACTTGGCAGCATTCTGATGAACAGGAAAGATTGATGACTGTTGACGCTGCAAACGTATCCATGGCGCACAAATACCTTGACACTGAATATCTTATCAATCTTATTGACACTCCGGGACACGTTGACTTCGGAGGAAATGTCACAAGAGCAATGAGGGCGATTGACGGAACTTTCGTCCTTGTATGTGCATCTGAGGGAATCATGCCCCAGACAGAAACTGTTTTGAAACAGGCATTAAGAGAGAGAGTAAAGCCGGTTCTTTTCATAAACAAGGTGGACAGATTAATAACTGAATTGAAGTTGACTCCGGAGCAGATGCAGCAGAGGTTTGTTGAAATAATCAATGAATTCAACAATCTGATAATGCAGATTGCAGAGCCGGAATACAAAGAGAAATGGAAAGTAAGTGTTGCTGACGGAAGTGTTGCATTCGGAAGCGCAAGGGAGAACTGGGCTCTGTCAATGCCATTCATGAAGAAGAAGAATGTATCATTCAAGGATATTTACAGAATTTATGAGATGGAAGATAAAGAGAGAGATGCCTGGGTCTGGGAGCACGCGCCATTATGCGAAGTTGTTCTTGACATGGCGGTAAAGCACCTTCCGAATCCATTGGAAGCGCAGAAGTACAGAATTCCAAAGATATGGAGAGGAGACCCCGAGACTCAGTTCGGAAAGGATTTGGTTAACTGCAATCCTAACGGAGAAGTTGCTTTCGTAATAACGAAGATAGTCATTGAGCCTAAGTCAGGAAAGGAAGTCTGCGCAGGAAGGCTGTATTCGGGAACAATAACAAATGGAATGGATGTTTATGCAAATAACGCAAAGACAAGAAGCAGGGTGCAACAGGTTCTTGTTTACAACGGAATAAAGCCAGAGCAGATGGAATCAGTTCCATGCGGAAATGTTCTTGCCATATCTGGAATAAACGCGGATGTGGGAGACACGATTACTGTTAATCCTCAGACTCCATTTGAGGAAATAAAGCACTTGTTCCAGCCAGTTATTACAAAGTCAATTGAAGTTGTAAGAAGCTCTGATTTGCCAAAGCTTATTGAAGTTTTGAGAAAAGTCGGGAAGGAAGACCCAAGCATTAAGATTGAAATTAATGAAGAAACAGGGGAAAATCTTATGTCCGGAATGGGAGAACTGCACCTTGAAATTATTGAGAACAGAATAAAGACTGAGAAAGGGCTGGAAGTGAAAATGGGGCACCCTATTGTTGTTTATAGAGAGACTGTAACCAAGCCGAGCGGGACAGTTGAAGTAAGAACTCCAAACGGGCATAATATTTTATATTTCAGCATGGAGCCTCTTGAGGAGCAAGTTTATGATGCTATTGAAAAGACTGACTTGCCTGAAGGAAAGTTAAGGAAGAAGCCTGAAGATATATGGAAGAAACTGAGTGAACTTGGCATTTCAAACGATGAAGCGAGAGCTTACAGGGAAATATACAAAGGGAATGTATTTGAGGACAGGACAAGAGGTATTGTTCTTCTTGGAGAAGTAATTGAATCGATACTGGATGGATGGAGACTTGTTGTTGACGCTGCGCCTCTCGCAAGAGAGCCTTTGATGAAAACAAAGATGATACTGCATGATATGAAAGTTCACGTGGACAACGTGCACAGAGGGCCTGCGCAGATATACCCTGCAGTAAGAGCAGGAATGGTTGACTGCATGAGAAAGGGAGGAGCAGCAATGCTTGAACCTATCCAGACGCATTTAATTGAAGGTCCAATTGAATTTATGGGGACACTTACACAATTAGTTGGAAGCAAGAGAGGAATTCTTCTGGATGTGCAGCAGGAAGGAGCCGATACAGTGCTTAAGGCGAAGATACCTGTTGCAGAAATGATTGGATGGAGCAGCGATTTGAGAAGCGCTACGGAAGGAAGAGGAATCTCAAGCCTTGCTGACCAGCAGTTCCAGAAACTGCCTTCAGAGCTGCAGGTTGAAGTTATAAGAAAGATAAGGCAGAGAAAAGGATTGGCAGAGAACCAGTAGAATGACATACGACGCAGTGAGAGTAGATGATGTTTATGATTCTTTTATTAAATCAGAAGAGATAGGTTGTGGCAGAGAAGAACCTAACTTTAGGGAAAGATTAAATGTTCAAATAACAGGATTAGCAGAATTAGCACCTTTGGGCACAAGAAAAGTAAGAACAAAAGCAGAACCTCAAAAAAGCCCTGCTGAAATGGATTGGATGAGGGATTGATAACATGGAAGAGAGATATTCGCAGAGACTTACAAGACAATTTCGTGACGAACAGCCGTTTCATCTAAGAATTTACAATAAAGTGAGTGATTTTGTAGATGATGTGTATTGGGCGTTTGTCCAGGAAGAAGATAGCAGGAAGAAAGAAGAGAAATCCACTGAAAGAGAGACAAGACAGAGATTGAATTAATTCTTAAGCAATCCGTCAAGAGAAATAGGAGGAATTTCAGGAGGGCGTGGTTTTCCGAGGAGTATGCTTCTGCAATGATTGCAATAGTGCTTCTCCCCTTCCATTGGAGGAATTCGCCTATATATTAAGAATTCGTGGGGTTCGCGCTCTGAACACCCTTCGCATCTTACTCGATATTCGGGGAGATGAATAACTGCTG
>JBFYLR010000053.1:0-20773 GCA_041305305.1 Nanobdellota archaeon | reverse complement strand
CAAAATGAGCATAAGTACCAATACATGCTCCTCCTGCAGGGCAGCAGTCATGAGCGCTCGCAAATCCCACAGAAATAATTAAAACGGATGCCAGAAACAACCCAATCAAAACGCCCCTTTTCATTAATTTATCAAGCATAAACCTATATTAAAATGTTATTATGCTATCAGAGTAGAGGCCACTTCCAGAAAACAGCATAAAGTGCAAACACAAACAACATAAATCCTCCCAAAACAACCAAAACCAGGAAAAAATGTACAAACATCAATCCGATAATCAGCGCGAAAAGAGAGATTAAGAAAATGTAGGCAAGAGGTGTAACACGAGAGAAATTCTTAGGCAGAAAGAGCTGCAAAAACACGACTGTTTCTGTCAAACTTTTTTTTGGTTCAACTATTTCACATTTTTTAAAATTATTTTCCATAACAAGCCAGCAAAAAATGCTTTTTAAAGACTTTCGTGCAGTTATTGGAAGCACGAAATGTCCCAGAGATAGCAATCTCTGAGAATGCTGTTGTAAAAACACCACAATAATGGTTAAATATCGTTGAAAAAATAGGATTTTATGGGAATCGGAGAATCAGACGGAAAGATAATGCAACCGCGAACCGTATTGTATTATATAGGCTGCGGCGGGGTGAATGGCAGAATGTTCGTAAGCGGCGTTGGGCATTACAAAGATGCTATCTATAAGGTTCTGGAGCCTGTCGAAGTTCTGAAGGGCGGCAGAGACTATTTCTCTTTATTGGTTCATTTTATCGGAACAGAAAGCCCAATAAGATATTTTAATCCTCACGATATTGAAGCAAATGCAGACGATGTCTGGCTTGCAAAGCAAAGAGGAACCGACTCCATTCCGAGAAGAAAGAGGAGCAAATAATACGAAACAAATTTTTAAGAAAAAATGACAGACAGACCAGATGATTACGAAACAGGACTTGTACTTTGCCTGCATCAGCACAGAAGATTATCTGGTCTGGACTCAAATCACGAGCTCTTAAGATACGGTTCCATTAAAGACGGCAAATTCGAATACGACTCTGTTCTATTGATTGACGCAGCTAATAGATTTGCACCCAATGGAGATATTCCAAAGAGCGATTTCTCCTGGGCATATATGTTTGCAAAATATTCTACGGCACTAAAAGATGCGGCAGATAAGATTGAAGAAGCAAGAACAGAATAAATTTTAAGGAAGCGGTCTGGATAAAGTCCTTTCTCTCCAAGCCTCGTACTCTGTATCAATTTTAACTCTTCCTGTTGCCAATCTCATATCGTCAACAAGATATCTCTCAGCATATTTTACCATTCTCTCAATTGTTCTTTTTGTAATATTACAAATTCTTGGCCAATCATCAAAAACAACCTCTCTCCAATCTTTTAATCTCATAGAATTATTTCCCAAAAGTCTTCCAAAGCCCGAAATGTTTGAACGCCTTTATTCTTATATAAGGCCAGATATCATGCTCAAGGCTCCCCTTTTCAGGCATATTTTCTATAGTCTTTCTCTGAAGAAGATATATTCCGCAACTTGCCCAGATATTTTTAAGAATTGGCTTTTCCCTGAAGAATTTTATGTCAAATCCGTTTGTTTCCATGACTCCATAATTCAATCTTGGGTTTGCAACGCACATTGTATCCGGTCCGAAATCAGTGAGCGCATTCAAATCAATATCTGTCAAGTCATCCACATTGCATACTATAAAAGAATTTGCCTTGGAATTCTCCATTGCCTTTCTTGTTGCTCCTGCCGTTCCAAGAAGCAGCGTCTCAGTGGAGAATTCGACATTCTCGTACTCTTTCAGAACTTTTGATATCTGGGGGCACTCTTTTTTGTGACAGGCAACTATTATTTTATTTACAAAAGGAGACAGCCAGTTTACCTGGTGTTCTATTGCTGTCTTTCCGCCATATTCAAGCAGTGCTTTAGGAAATAAACTCTTTTTTCCAAGCATTCCTGCAGAGAGAATTATCGCATCTGGCTTGTCTCTTTGGGAAAACTTGCTGTTAACCTCATCAGATTCGATTGATAAGAGTTTCTTTATTCGCCTTATCATGATTTTAATCACGATTTTGTGATATATATTGCTTTCCCAAATAAATCACCGGGTAAGAGTAGTTAATTTTAGTTTGTTTTAACCCGCTTGGATGAGTCCTTTCTGAAAATAAAGAAATAATATGCTGCGCCAGCTCCCGCAAGAACAACAAATGCCCAAATTATCCATATCCATTTGCTGGATCCTTTTGATTCTGCATCACTTGCGGAGAGATTGCTTGATGCACCCAATGTTTGATTCTCAAGCTGCAAATTTCTTGTTGCATTTGTTTCTGCCTGATTAACTGCACTCGCGACAATCTTCTCATGTATTTCAGTTATTGTCAGGTCTGCTTTTGTCCCGTTTATTGCATTAAGTTTAACGCTGATATCATAATAATCATCTCCATCAACTTCAAATTTCTTTGTCTCTCCAACCATCATTATTGCCGTTTGCGGAGTAGATGATATGTTTATAGTAACCTGCGAAGAACTTACATTAATCACTCCGACATAATGTGTTTCGTTGGCTATCTGCACTTTTACTCTGTTGCCCTTTGCCAATTCTTTCCTGTATCCCATCACAAACGAACTATCATCCGGCGCGTAAGTATTCGTCCAGAAAGACGTCGTCGGAGAATCATCTCCTCCGCCGCCCCCGCCGCTGTCATCGTCGCTTGAGTCGTCATAGTTAAGCTCTACAGTCCTTTCTTCGCTGTCGTTGTAATTTCCTGCGTTGTCATAGCATCGTATAAACCAATTATAATAGTCATTGTCAAGCGCGTCACTAGGTATTGTTTGAGTGGTATTTACTGTAACGCTCGTGTCATCTTCTTCAAATACCTCATCAAGATATACTGAGCAGTTTGCTATTCCTCCTGCGTCAGTAACATTATAGCTGAACGTTATCTCATTGCTTGATGTCCATTCACCGCTCTCGGCAGGACTTATCAGAGTAATATTCGGCGCAATTGTATCAATAGTAATAGTTCTTAAACTCTGATTTGAATTTCCTGCGCTGTCATTTACAGTCACATTTATGGAATATGCCCCATCTGTCAAATTGCTGAAATTCATATAGAGTGATGTGTCTCCAAGGGAAGATGTGGTTTTGTTAGACCATCCTGTTTTTGATATATTTATTACAATAATTCCAAGATTAACATCTGACGCGCTGGCATTGATCAAAATATCTCGAGAATTTTGATATCCTGAAGAGGAAGAGGGCGAGACGAACTCAATTAATGGTTTAGTCATATCTATTGTTACATTATTCGTTCCGGTAACAATTTCCCATCCAGTGGAATTTTTTGCACTTGCATTGAAAAAGTGAATTCCGTCAGCCAAATCTGAAAAACTAACAATAAACGGGGCAGGAGAGGTTATGTTTGTCTGGTTTATCAAATCGGTGGAATTATACAAATTAATAGTAACATTGCTGAAATCAGCATCATCCACTGTTAAGTTTATTGTAAGGCTATTAGTGTCAATATAACTGCCCGAGCCATATTCAGTTGTTGGAGTTGAGAACTCTAAATTGGCTGCAACAACAAATCCTAAAAAGGCTAAAGTTGCAAACAGGCATAATGCAATAACAAAAACCGACTTTTTTTCAACCATCTTCTTATTATACTACTATCATGGCTTATTATTTATAAAGCTTTCATATCTCCTATTTTCATGCCTCTATAGCTCAGCTGGTTAGAGTACGAGTTTCGTAATAAATCTCAAGAAACGGAGAAACTCGGGGTCCTGGGTTCAAATCCCGGTAGAGGCTTTTCGCTTCTCGCTGCGAGTCTCAGGGTTTTGATGAGGGTCGAGCAAGAGCAAATCAAAAACAATCTTATTCAGGCGCCCTGTTTTTACCGTCAAAGATTGCCACAGCAATATTTATAAAATAAATCTGTCTCAATTGCTGACAATAAAAAGAGGAAAAATGGGGAGCTGTTTAGACCTAAGGAAGTTTCAGAGCGGAAAGGACTCAACCTCAATAGCAGATGCATTCGGTAAAATCGTCTCCGGCGGGAAAATGGGATACAAGACAGTTATTGAGAGAAAAAAAGTGCCTCCAAAATGCACCCAGTGCGGAAGGGGTGGCGATATGGACCAGAAATTCTGCCCTCAGTGCGGAGGTAAAATGGTTGTTCCCCTGACAAACTGCCCTCAGTGCGACAAGGCTATAGACGGACAGGAGAAATTCTGCACAGAATGCGGAACCAAATTAGCCTGATTCTCCTCAAGGATTAACTTTATTAAATCTCCAATTCTATTCTGATTATGAAAGAGCTTATAGCAAAACTTCTGAAAAAGCCCACGCGTCTGAAGGAAAAAGAGATTCTCGGGATAATTGAAGTGCCTAAAGATGCAAAGCTCGGAGATTTTTCCTTTCCTTGTTTCACACTTGCAAAAACCTTTAGAAAAAATCCTGTCGAAATAGCAAAAGAGATTGTTTCGAGCCTAAAGAACAGTCTTGAGTTTGAGAAAGTTGAAGCTATTGGAGGATACGTAAATTTCTTTGCAAATCGCACCATAATTGCAGAAGAGACTCTAAATGATATTCAGAAGAAGAGGGACAAATATGGCTCGTCAAATCTTGGAAAAGGCAAAAAAATTCTCGTTGAATTTTCTTCTCCGAATGTTGCAAAGCCCTTCGGGCTCCACCATCTTCGCTCAACAATAATTGGAAATTCGATTGCAAATATCTCTGAATTTTCAGGTTTCAATGTAACAAGAATGAATTACCTCGGAGATTGGGGCACTCAGTTTGGTAAATTAATTCTAGGATACAGAAAATTCGGCAATCCAGAAAATCTTAAAAAAGACCCGATAAAACATCTCCTTGATATATACATAAAAGTCAGCGCAGACGAAAATCTTGAGCCGGAAGCAAGAGAGGCATTCAAGAAGCTCGAATACGGAGATAAGGAGGCATTTGAGCTCTGGAGACTTTTCAGAAAACTCAGCCTTGACAACTTCCAAGATGTCTATGGTATTCTGGGCATAAAGTTTGATGTTATTGACGGGGAATCAAATTACAACAAGAAGATGGAATCTGTAGTCAAGGAACTAAAGAAAAAGAACGTTCTTGTTGAAAGCGAAGGCGCCCTGATTGTAGACTTAAGAGAATATGATTTGGGTGTTTGTATAATCCAGAAATCAGACGGGGCAACAATTTATGCAACAAGAGATATCGCTGCAGCAATCGAAAGAAAGAAGAAGTATAATTTTGATTTTATGTTCTATGAAGTCGGCTCGGAGCAAAATCTTCATTTCAGGCAGGTTTTCAAGATTCTCGAACTTCTCGGGCACAAATGGGCAAAGAACTGCACCCACATTGCTCACGGCATGTATCTTGGAAAAGACGGCAAAAAATTCTCAACGCGAAAGGGCAAGATGCTCTTTATGTCAGATATATTGAATGAAACAGATTTGCTTGCCCGAGATGAGTTAAAAAAGAGGTGCAAACTTTCTGAAAAAGAACTGGAAGCAAGAAGCCGGGCAATATCTAACGCAGCGATTATCTATGGAGATTTAAAGAATCATCATGCAAGCGACATGGTTTTTGACATAGAAAGATTCACTTCCTTTGAAGGCGACACAGGGCCTTACTTGCTTTACAGCTATGCGAGGGCAAGAAGCATATTGGAAAAGGCGAAATACAAGAATAAGAAATACTCTATTCACAATCTCAATGATTCGGAGAAAAGCCTAATATCTATCTTAAGTAATTTTCCCGAAGTTGTCAAGGAATCATATAATTCACTCTCTCCGAATTTAATTGCAAACTATGCCCTTCAGCTCTCACAAACATTCAACGAATTCTATCATTCAAATCAAGTCATACGCTCGGAAAACGAGCAGTTCCGTCTCGTTTTGGTTGATTCTTTCTCTCAGGTTCTAAAGAACTCCCTCTCCCTTCTTGGAATTCCAGTTATAGAAAAGATGTAAACAGCGCAATAATGGTTAAATACCCTAAAATTTTTATTTTTCTATGGAGATGATTTGGATTTTTCTTGCAATGACCTGCATTTTGCTTCTAATTGTTATTATTCTTTTAGTCTTCTCTCCTAAAAAAAGAAAAGACAAACACTCTAGGGAAGATGACCGCAAAGATATCCTAAGAATCAAAGAGCAGATAATCTAAAAACACTAATTTTAAATAGAGCTTAAGCCCGTTTTTAATGTAGACGAGCTTGCACGCTAGCCCCGTGCTGTCACGCAAATGGGCTTCATGGCGGGCTTAAAGGAGCGAGTGAGGCTGATGCATTTCAGCCTTTTGCTGGACGTTGACGTTTTGTCCTGTTCGATCTTGCTCCTGTGAAACGGGTCAGGCCTTGATCGGAGCAGCCCTAATCAGGAAACAAGGTGCTTTCAGGGTCGCAAAGCCGAGAAAGGTAAGGGGGCACTGTTGTGCTGAAACCGAGCGGACTCCCCGTCTACACTTCAATTGAGGGGCAATTGTAGTTCTTTGAACTCCTAGAAGGTTTCTTTCCCAAAGAAAGCTTGTAAACTGCTTGCAGGAATATTTTCTTTGAACTCCTAGAAGGTTTCTTTCCCAAAGAAAGCTTGTAGGCGGACTCCCCGTCTACACTTATATCTTTCCTCTAAAATCATCAAATATAAAAACCGCCCATTCCTCTTTTCTCTATGAATAAAAGAGGGCAGTTCTTTCTCATAGCAACAATCGTGATAGCGGGGCTCATTGTAGGCTTGAGTCTCATCCAGATATCTACAAAGGCGCCCAAGGAAGAAACCGCGATATACGACTTGTCAAGAGAGATAGGCTTTGAATCAAACAAAGTTATAGACTATGGTGTTTTCAACTCTGTTTCTCAGGCACAGCTTTCTAATAATCTCACAAGTCTTCTTGACTATTATGCTGCAATTTCCCCCGAGACCGAAGTAATGGTTATCTATGGCAATGAAAATTCTCTGCAGGGAGTTTATTACACAGAAAAAGCAGACTCAACAGGGCTTTCAACAGGCACGGGCTCCTCAATGAAGGTATTAGATATTAGCTCAACCTCTCAAAACATTACAAAATACATAAGTGTTTACGGAGAGAGAATAAAAGTCGACATAAACGAGAATATTTCGTATGAATTCGACCTAAAATCCGGAGAAAATTTCTATATAGTTCTTGAAAAGAAGAAAGGGGAGGAGAAAATTGTTGCGACCAATTAATCGTCTGAATAAGAAAGCCGTTAGTGAGGTTGTTGCCTATACCTTGCTTATAATTATCGCTCTTGGCCTGAGCGTAATGGTATATTCTCTTTTGAAAGTCTATCTTCCAAAAGAGAAACTATCCTGCGAGGAAGATATAAATTTGATTGTGCAGGACGCAGCCTGTTCATATTCCCCCGGGAATTCTCAGTTAAACCTAACTATAACAAATAAGGGTTTGTTTAAGGCAGATGCAGTCTATATCCGACTTGGAACAGAATCCCAAAAGATAAGGCAGCAAATAAACAAGAATAACACTTATATCTATGGGGAAAACAACATGCTCGGGCTGAATCCGGGAGATTATTTCTCTTCTCAATATGATGTAACCTCTATAGTAACTTCATCCGGAAAATATGCTCTCGAAATACAGCCTGCGGTTGTTATAAAAAGAATTCTTGTTGGATGTGACAAAGCAATAATCACCCAGGAAATAGTGTGCAATCCTGTCTAATCAATCCTCTTTTAGTATAACAATCTATAAATAATTTCTTTTCAGCATCTTTTTATGAAATTTGCGCATCTCGGCGACTGCCATCTTGGAGGATGGAGACAGCCCGAGTTAAAGGAGCTGAACTTCCAGAGCTTTAAATTTGCTGTGGATGAATGCATAAAAGAGAAGATAGACTTCATGTTAATAGCAGGAGATTTGTTTGATTCTGCCTATCCACCGATAGATATTCTTAAAGATACTTTCAGGGAATTCAGAAGATTAAAAGAGTCAGGGATAGCAGTTTTTCTAATCGCGGGCAGCCATGATTACTCTGCTGCAGGAAAAACCTTCCTCGATGTTCTTGAGAAATCAGGATTCTGCAAGATTGTCTCTGTATTCGAAGAAAAGAATGATAAGATAATTCTGCAGCCCACTATTTATCAGGGTGCGGCAATATATGGCTATCCAGGAAAGAAGTCAAACCTCGAAGTTGATGACATTATGAGAATAAAAATGCAGGAATCCCCTGGGTTATTCCAGATATTAATGCTCCATACAGCAATAAGAGATGCAATTGGAAACATCCCTATAAAAGCAATAGACCACAAGGATCTTCCAAAGGTAGATTACCTCGCCCTTGGGCATCTTCACATAAACTACAACAAAGACAAGGTAATTTATTCAGGCCCTATTTTTCCGAACAATATTTCTGAACTGGAGGAGCTTAAGGGAGGCTCATTCTATATATTCAACAACGGCGCAATAAGGAAAAGGGACATAATCTTGAAAGAAGTTGTTGTTTTCGACTTGGAGATAAAAAATGCCCTGAATGCCACCGAAGAAATTATGGATATGATGAGGAAGAGCAGCCTAAGAGACAAAATAATCATTCTAAAACTTAAGGGCATTCTCGAAGTCGGCAAGAGCTCCGACATAGACTTTCCAAAAATAGAGAGCTACATTAAATCAGAGGGCGCATATGTTCTATTAAGAAGCACAACTAAACTCCACATGGCTGAATCAGAAGTCAAGATTGACTCCATAGACTCAAACCAGCTTGAAGCAGAGATAATGAAAAAGTTCGAAGACTCAAACCCAAGCAAGTACAATCCCCTGATCCCCTCTCTCGTTAAAGTCCTGCAGGTTGAGAAGATAGAAGATGAAAAACTCTCTATATTCGAAGACAGGCTTATCTCAGAAACGAGGAAAATTCTCCAAATATGAAGCTTAAAAAAATAAAAATAAAGAATATAAGGAGCTATGAAAATGCAGAGATAGAATTTCCTGAAGGCTCTCTCCTCCTGTCTGGTGACATAGGCTCGGGAAAGACATCTATTCTTCTTGCACTTGAATATGCATTATTTGGGCTGCAGCCCGGGCAGAAAGGCACCGCTCTTCTGAGAAATAATTGCCATATGGGAGAGGTTGTCTTGGAAATGGAGCTGGACGGAAATACTGTTGTCATAGAAAGGCGCCTTAAAAAAGAAACAAAATCTGTAAGCAACGATTACTCTGCGATAACTATAAACGGGGAGAAATCAGAATATTCTGTAACTGAATTAAAAGCAAAAATTCTCTCGCTTCTCCACTATCCTTCAGAATTCCTAAAAAAGAATAATATCCTCTATCGGTATACTGTCTACACTCCTCAGGAGCAGATGAAGCAGATTGTTCTTGAAGACCCGGAAATAAGGCTGAACGTTCTCGGATATGTTTTCGGGATAGACAAATACAAAAGAATAAGGGAGAATCTTACAATGCTTCTTAATCGTTTTAAGGAAGACTCCAAGTTTCTCCAATTGGAGATAAAATCTCTTGATGAAGACAAAGCCAGGCAGACGGCTGCAAAAAATCTGGTTCTAGATTTGCAGATAAAAATGGACAAGAGGCACATTGAGCTTAATGAGAGCGTCACAAAAAGAAAGATAATTGAAAAAGAGATTGCTGAGCTTGAAACAAAGATAAAAGAGAAGGAGAACTTTGAGAAGCAGGTTGAAAAGACAAAAATAATGATAAACTCAAAGAAGGACAACATCTCTCTGCTCGATAGGGAATTATTCTTGCTTAAAAAGAGCCTCGCTGAGCACGAATCAAAATTTGACGAAGAAAGGCTAAACATTCTGTCAAAGCTGATTCCAGAAAAGAAATGCGAGATTGAACAGCTTAATTCAAAATATATAGAATTCATGAGCAAACTAAGGGCCTCTGAGCAGAACAGGGAAAGCATCCTTGAAAAGAAAAACAGAGTTTTTAAGATGGAAATGTGCCCCACCTGCCTTCAAAATGTACCTTATGCGCATAAGCACAATATTCTAAATGAAGCAGAAAGAGAGATTGCAGAGATTGCAAAATTGCTTGCTTCTCTTGAGAATTCAAAGTCTGAAACAAGGGCTCTTCTTGACAAGTCAAGGCTCGACCTTCCTGCTCTTGAAGACGAGAAAATGCAGCTGGAAATATTAAAATCGAAGCTAATCTTCGTGCAAAAATCAAAGGTGAGGATAGATGAGATAGAAAAAACAAAGAGGACTCTTGATGAAGACATAGCTCTACTCTCCTCCCATATGGATACTATGAAAGAGAGCATATTGGAATTCTCAAAATTTAACAATATTTATAAAATAACTTCAGAAGAGCTTGCAAAAGCATTAAGAAACGAGAAACTTGCAGAAATATCAATTGCTGAGCTGAGAAAAGAGCTTGAATTGACGAACAATAGCATAATGTTCATTCAAAAGTCAATAGATGAAAAAGAAGCTTCAAAGAAAAAGCTAGTGAGTCTGCTTGAGCTGAGCGACTGGCTCTCAAATCACTTTATAGGCGTTGTTAATTTTATGGAGAGGAATGTAATGATAAAGCTTAGAGTTGAATTCTCAAGGCTTTTCAATAAATGGTTCCATATTCTTGCAGGAGAGTCATTTGAAGTTCAGTTGGACGAGAATTTCACCCCTTTAATTATTCAAGGCGAGAGCGAGATGGATTATGCCTTCCTTTCAGGAGGTGAGAGGACAGCAGTTGCCCTTGCCTACCGTCTTGCCCTGAACCAGACAATCAACTCAATACTTAGCAGCATAAAGACAAAGGATATCATCATTCTCGATGAACCTACAGATGGATTTTCAGATATTCAACTTGACAAAATGCGCGACGTCCTTGTGGATTTGCATATTCCGCAGTTGATAATAGTAAGTCACGAGCAGAAAATAGAGGGATTCGTGGAAAATGTTACCCGATTGAAGAAAGAAGGCAATGTCTCTGCAATCGAGCCCGCTCTCTCACTCTCAGAAGAGCCTCAAAGCCCCGAAAAACAAAACAACCAAAAACCTTAAATACTAATTCTTGATTTCAAGATTGTAGAGGTTCTAACTTCTTATGAACATGAACGACGATATTAGCAAGAATATACTAAAGTCCAACACCTCACTTGTAGGTATCGTCTGCAGGGACGGAGTTGTAATGGGCGGGGACAGGCGAGCAACAGCAGGAAATCTTGTCTCAATGAAGAATGCCCTGAAAGTTGTCAAGGTTAACGATTATCTTCTTACTTCCTGGACAGGAGGAGTTGCAGACGCACAGCTTACGCATAAAGTTATTGCAGCAGAGCTTAGGCTGAAGGAATTAACGACAAAAGTCCGTCCAAGTGTAAAAGAAGCAGCGCATCTTCTCGCAATGATGATATACCGAAACATAAGAACTCCTGCGATGATTCCCAGCATTGTCGGAATGCTTATAGGGGGAGTTAATGCAGACGGCACAACCGAGTTATACACAATTGAGCCAGCGGGCAGCGTGGTAAAAGTCGAAGATTATGACGCCAATTTTTCATCAGGAATGCCTTTTATACTTGGACTTTTGGAGAGGCAATTTAAGAAAGACCTCTCTGTCAAAGAAGGTATTGAGCTTGCAAAAGAGGCGCTTAAATCATCAACACAGAGAGACTCTGCATCAGGAAACGGAATTGATATATTTTCAATCACTAAAGACGGAATAAAGCATGTGGTTTCTGAGGAAATCGTTGCCGAATACAAATAACTATCTAAATAAAAACTGAATCAAAAGGGAAAATGACAGACATTTTAAAGAGCATAAAGGAAGACTTGCCAAGGCTAGTCAGTGATGCGGCTTTTGAGGGCGCGAATATAGTTCTTTACACGGACAACAAGGAATTTTTTAAGACGGGCGAATCAAGAATAAAAGAGATAGTTGACAAAATAAAGAAGAGGATAGAACTCAGGGCCGAAACAGCAATTCTTGCTTCAGAACCGGACACAGAGAAAACAATACGCGGGATAGTCCCAGAGGAAGCAGAAATAACGAATATTATATTTGATGTACAAAGAAGCGTGGTTGTAATTGAAGCAAAAAAGCCAGGAATGGTTATTGGAAAGATGGGCTCAATTCTTTCAGATATAAAAAAATCAACAATGTGGTCTCCTGTCGTTCAGAGAAGTCCAGCAATACCTTCTCCAATAACTGAGAAAGTACGCTCAGTTCTTTATGCTAACAACAATTACAGGAGGAAATTCCTTAATGACATCGGAAAGAAGATTTATTCTGAGTGGACATCCGAAAAGATGGATATGTGGGTTCGTGTTACCTGCCTGGGCGCAGGAAGGCAGGTTGGACGCTCCTGTTTTCTTTTGCATACCCCTAACTCAAAAATAATTCTTGATTGCGGAATAAACCCCGGAATCACAGAAGGCCCCGAAAAGTTCCCATATCTTGATGTTTCCGAAATAGGCGACCTTAACACCGTGGATGCAATAGTTGTCTCTCACGCGCATCTGGACCATTGTGGTTTGATACCTTATCTTTACAAGATGGGTTACAAAGGCCCTTGTTACATGACTGCTCCGACAAGAGATATTGCTGCTCTATCCGCTCTTGATTTTGTAGGAGTTGCATTCAAACAGGCAGCCTCTCCTCTTTATCGCGCAGAAGACATAAAAGAGATGGTGCGGCACTCAATATGCCTTGATTACGGCGAGGTTACAGATATTACTCATGATATCAGAATTACTTTATACAATGCAGGGCACGTTCTTGGCTCTTCTCAAGTTCACATAAACATAGGCAACGGATTGCACAATCTTGTTTATGGCGGGGACACGAAATATCTTAAAACAAGACTTTTAGACCCGGCAGTAAATCATTTTCCAAGGGTCGAGACAGTCATAATGGAATCGACATATGGTTCAAAGAACGACGTTCTCCCTCCAAGAAGCGAAACCGAAAGCAGGTTTATAGAGCTTGCAAATGCAACAATAAGCAAAAAAGGAAAGATTCTGCTTCCTGAGCTTGGGCTCGGGCACGCGCAGGAAACAGTTCTAAGGGTTGAAGAAGCAATAAGGACGGGAGAACTCCCAAGGGTCCCAGTTTATCTTGATGGGATGGTTTGGGATATAACTGCGATTCATACAGCCTATCCGGATTTTCTAAGTTCTTCTGTGAGAAATCAGGTATTCCAGGACAACAATCCTTTTCTTTCAGATATCTTCAAAAGAATAGGGAGCCCGACAGAGAGGCAGGAAGTTATTGAAGGCGGGCCCTGCATAATAATCGCCACATCTGGAATGCTCGTAGGCGGAGCCTCTGTAGAATACTTCAGGCACTTTGCAGACAACCCGAATAACCTGATTGTTTTTACCTGCTATCAGGCTCCCAGTTCGCCTGGAAGGCAAGTGCAGGAAGGCGCGAAAGAGATAATCCTCAATTCAGACAGCACTGGTGAAAAAGTGAATGTTAAGATGCAGGTCGAAACTCTTTCCGGGCTTTCATCTCACTCAGGAAGAAACGAACTTATTCAATATGTCAGCAGGATGACTCCTCGCCCAAAGAAGATAATCATTAATCACGGAGAATCCTCTAAATGCCTTGACCTTGCTTCTTCGTTATACCGATTAAACAAAGTTGAGACAAATGTTCCAAAGAATCTTGAGACAATAAGGCTAAAGTAACAATTAAATATCAAAAAATGCTAAAAAACCTATGAAACACTCTCTGAAAATAGTTCTTGTTCTGCTTTCTATGTTCTTATTGACTCAGATTATAGGCCTTGCAGTAATCCAGGTTTATGGCGCAAATCAAGACAGCATACCTTATGGGATGGCTCCTCCGGAAGATACAAGCCCGACAACAAATTTCCTTTCAATAATTTTTGCAGTCATTCTGGCAGTTGTTCTGATGCTCATGCTGATGAAGTATAGGATAGAACTTTTCCTGAGGCTATGGTTCTTCCTTGTAATAATTCTTGCTCTCGGAATAGCATTTAATGCCGCCCTGATAATGACTCCACTTAGATTTTATACCATTCAGTCAGACTTTCTAAGCATTTCACTGACTTCATTTATAGCATTTCTTTTGGCTCTGCCTCTCGCTTTCTTGAAGGTGTTTAAGAGAAACATGCTTGTCCATAATCTTACTGAATTGCTTATCTATCCGGGAATTGCGGCAATTTTCGTTCCCTTATTAAATCTCTGGACAGTTGTTCTTCTGCTTGTTCTAATCTCTATTTATGACATGTATGCAGTTTGGCATTCCGGAATAATGCAGAAAATGGCAAAATATCAGATACAGAATGTTAAGGTTTTCTCAGGCTTCTTCATACCCTATGTTGGAAAGAAGGATAGGGAGCTCATAAAGAATATGAGGGAAAAGAAAGTTAGCAAGAAAAAGATGAAAAAAGTAAAATTCAATGTAGCTATTCTCGGAGGAGGAGATGTAGTCTTCCCAATAATTCTCGCAGGAGTCGTATTAAGGGCGTCCGGCTTTATTCCAGCTCTCATAGTCTCTCTTTGCGCAACTCTTGCTCTGGCATATCTATTTAGCATCTCGAGGAAAGGCAAATTCTATCCTGCAATGCCCTTTATCACAGTAGGGTGTTTTATAGGGTTAGGCATAGGCTATCTGCTTCAAATGTTATAATATAATTCTATTTCTTCTCGTCCTCAGTCAAAATTCTTCTCTTGTAAGCCTCGTTTTGTGAATTTTCAATTCTCTGCCTTACATAATCTTCATCTATAGGAAGCATTGCAGATATCTGGTTGTTTATGAATGCAGGCCTCTGTTTCTCAACTCTGTAAACTACCTTGTTCTGCCCCTCTCTGACAATATTTTCTGAAACAACAAATGGGCACAACACAAGTTCTCCTGTGGCTTCAACTATCCCTCTATATACTCCAGTAAATGAATTCCCTTGTGTAAGAACCTCTACAAGCTTGTCCCTATGTGCAGAATAGGTATCTTTCTCTCTCGGGAGAAAACTCTCTCTTTCTCTTATTTTAAATCCTATCATGCCGCTCAGAGGCAATCTTTTCCTGCTCATATCTCTATGAAATCTCCAACCTTTTAAACTTTGTTATTGTTGTAACTCATAAATGGGAACAACAGAAAGGTTTATATATTAGCCATTTGTCGTCTCTCTATGATAATAAAACCTGAACTAGTTAAAAGAATCAAGGAGTACTTTAACCTTAATATTTACGAAACCAAGGTTTGGCTAGCACTGCTTTCAAAGGGAATTGCCTCTGCAGGCGAGGTTGCCGAACTTTCTGGTGTTCCAAGAAGCAGAACATATGACGTCCTTGAATCATTGGAAAAGAGAGGTTTCGCAATAACCAAGATTGGCAAACCAGTCAAATATATCTCAGTCAAGCCTACAGAAGTTATCGAAAAGATAAAATCAAAGGCAATGCTTGAAGCCCAGGAGAAGGTAAAATCTCTGGCTTCTTTGAAGGACACACAGGAATATGTTGAGCTTGAACAGCTTCATAATTCTGGAATATCTCCAATAAAATCCAGCGAAATTGCAGGTTCTATCAGGGGAAGACCAAACATCCTCTCAAGAATAAGAGAGCTTTTGGAAAGCGCCAAGAGAGAAGCAACAATATGCACCTCTGTTGTTGATTTTGAGGACAAATCAAGAGTTCTTTCAGCAGCCCTTGAAAAGCTCAATAAGAACAACATAAAGCTCAAATTATCTCTTTCAGGCGACGCAGACAAAATAAAGAAGATAAATTCAAAATTCGGCTTGAAGGCAAAAGCAATTGATTCAAATGCAAGAGTTTTCATGGCAGACAAGAAAGAAGTTCTTTTCATGGTAACTCCTGAATCCTCAGAAGAGGAAATTGGTGTTTGGCTTGATTCACCTTTCTTCACAGAATCATTAACATCAATAATTGAAGGTTCTTTTAGAAACGGTCTTTCTAAGGACTGATAAAATGGGATTCAATTCTCTTCTTAGTTATCTAGAAACAAAAAGAAGGTTGGGCGCAGTCTGCAAAGAGCGCAGGTTATCAATTTCTGCATTAGATTATATTCTTTTTTTGGGATTAAACTCCTCATCTAAAATAACCGTAGGGGAGCTGGCAAGGGGAATGGGCATAGATAATCTTGGCGCAGTTTCAAATTCAGTTACAAACTTGAGAGACTCGGGGCTTGTTTACAAAGTTGAAGATAGTATAGATCAAAGAAAACGTTTAGTTGGCCTTACCCAGGAAGGCATAGTTCTTTACAGGCAGCTGGCTAAATCCTGAAATCAGTTATTCCCATTCCCTTTATCGTCTTTGCATAATCTTCTGCAAATTTATTCAAAAATTCTTTTGCACTAAAATCTACCTTAACTTCAGCATATAGTATTCCTTTCTCCTCATAGGTATTCTTATTTGCCTTCCTGAACGCCGCAGCATGCTTCTCATAGTTTGCAGGCGGGCCTGTTTTTATTATCTCCTTTCTTGGCTTCACAATGATGTAAAAATCAGCCTTGTTTCCTTCTTTATAATCAAACTTTCTGTCAACAATCTCAAAGTATCTTCCAATCTCCCTGCAAAGATGATTTGAAAACTTCTTCATCTTTGTTCCTGCAATATCTCCTTCCTGCCTGTCTGTTTCAATGCTCATTTTAACAAACTCCTCTCCTTTCTTTGTCCTGTTTTGGAATGCTTCCTCATCAAATTCCTTTACTATAAAGAACTCCTTGCTCGGTTTCTTCAGGAACGCAGATGCTTTTTCCTGGAATGTCTTGAATGTTTCTAAACTGAGTGCAGCAAGAGCATTTCTTTCCTTCCAGGTAGGGTCAACAAGAATAACCGGGCTCTTAAGCCTGCTCTCATTCATTTCAAACAAAATATCGCTCTTTTTCTTGAACTTCTTCTCAATGTCTATGATTAATCTCTCCTCTTCTTTCACCTTAACTAACTCGCGAAGCATCTTCTCAAATGATTTGTAATAAATAATAAGGCATTCAAGAGCATATCCAGAGAACCCATTCACATAGCTTTCTGCTCCATAAACATCATTTGCTTTGCAGAACTGCTTTGCAACAATCACTTCTTTTGCAAGACTTCCCTTCAAATTTCTCTTTACATAATTAACATGGAAATAACTCAAATCGGTGACATTTCTCATTTCTTTCGGCTTCTTTATCTTTGTAACTGGAATAACTTCAAAGACTGCCCTCTTTTCTTTCCAGAGCCTGAAATAATCCCTGCTCCCATGTATATTCTCTGTCTTGAACTTTCCCTTTTTAGCAGCTTTCTTTACAGCTTTCCCAAGAAGAGGCGATAAATCTTCATATTTCCAGTCAAATCTTACAAATATATCCACATCATAATTTCCTCTTATCAGGGTATTCTTCGAGTAGCTCCCTCCTACAAAGACATCAGCAGTTATCTTGTCTTTCTTCAAATTCTCTTTTAATAGTGAAATTAAAACAGCCGTTTCTTTCTTCAGATAAGAAATCTCCTCTTTTTCAGGAATTAAATCCAGACTTTCAAGAATCTGTTTTACATTCATCTTATTTCCTCTTTTTATTCTGCTTCTTGAAAGGCATTTGTATATTTAAGTCTATTATATACTTGCCGTCCTCAAGCCTGTAAACCCTCGGCTTGCCGGTTTCAAATAGTTTCTGAACATCAATAAGGTATTTTCCGGGCTTGAGCACCTTTATACTTTCAAAATCAAGGAATACCGGCTTCTGCTCCTCTTTTATCCCAACCAGTTCTCGTACTTCTTTCTCCATCTGCTTCTTTTCCCTAGCATTCAGCTCAGGCTCGAGCTCTTTTCTTGCTTCTATCTCCTTTAACTTCTCTTCTTTAATGTAAAAGAAAAACTTGCTCTTGCAGCCTTCTCCAGAACACCCATTTAATATTTCGGGGGCGTCATCAGTGTAAACTGAGGAACAGTGGACGCATTTATAAGCCATAATCTCACAAAAAAACCTTAGTTAATAAACTTATTTGAGAAGAAGTTCTATTTTCTTAGGATCTTTCTTTATTTCTTTTATTATTGATGCAGGTCCGATTAAAGTAAGCGCAGAACTGTCTCCAACAAGCCTCTTTGCTATTCCATGCTTCATTCTGACAAATATGCCTTCCCTCTTGAGATTTGGTTCAATAACTGCAAGTTCAATGCCTTTGAATCCCTTTATATGGTCCACAAGCGCCATTGTATCCTCGATAAGCCTTGCTTCTTCTTCAGCCCTAAGCCTTCCATGAATTATTACTATCTTGCTGTTAAGCACAAGGTCAAGTATCTTCTTGACTCTCTCAGATATAGAAAGATTCTGCAGTTCTGCAAATGGTATTACCTGCAGACTCAACCCCTTTATTTTCTTATTTATCATTTCACACCTTTTTTGATAGCTTAAATAATGATTCATAAAAATCTTCAAAGTTCAAACCATCTTTCGCTGAGACTCCCACAACCTCATAATCGGGGAATGCCGATTCTATTGATTCTATATTTGACTTTTTCAAGTCTATCTTATTTGCAACAACAAGCACAGGTATATCTCTTGCAATAAGGTTCCCCAGTATAGTCAAATTCACCTGCGAATAAGGATTCTCGCTTGAGTCAAGAACAACCACCACTGCGTCCATATCTTCCAGCCATTGTATTGACTCGATAACTCCCTGTGTAGCCTCCTTCGCCCTTTTTTTAGCCTCTTTCTTCTTCAATCCAAATCCAATAAAGTCTTCATAATCTATCTTCGTAGCTATCCCGGGCGTGTCAACTATTTTAAAAGTGAGATTCTTGCCTTTGTGCTTTATCTCTACCTTTTCTTTCATTTGAACATGCCTCGTCTCATGCGGAACATTGCTCGCTTTCCCTATTTCTTCCCCGGTCCAATCCTTGCATATTTTATTTGCTATGCTTGTCTTGCCCGCATTAGGAGGCCCGTAGAATCCTATTTTTATGGCTTCCCTTCTCTTGAATAATCCATTCAATACTCTCCTGGCGAAACTCTTCAATATTTTTAGCATGCTGTTTTCAATAATAATTGTTTAATAAACTTTGCCGTAGTTGTTTTAGGACAGGTTTTGCCTATCGGACTACTGCTGGTTGCACGGGTTTCTGGGCGATTTGCCTCTTCTCAATTTCCTGCTTCACTTTCTTCTGTTCAAAGAACCTGAATATGGGTATTTCCCACATTCCTGTCCTCTTTCCGTCAAGCTTCTTAAACGCATATGTTATCTGCTCGCCGTTCCACCCAGTAGTTCTCAACTTCTTATCTATGTCAGAATCAGAAAGTCCGTTCTTTCTTGAGTTAAACATGAAATGGATTATGTTATACAAGTCATTTGGATTCTTGAAAAGGTAAGATTCATATTTTCTCTTGTACCATTCCTGCAGAGCAATATATATTACAAGCGCCACTATAAGAAGAATTATCATCCAGAGCCAGAACCTTCCCCAGTTAAATCCAGGCTTCTCAGCCACTCCAACCTCCGCAAAGCTCTCGAGCTCAGATATGTCCGGCGAGACATGCATGCCAAGCTCCTGCACCGTCACTTCTCCATCAATAACAAACTCTATTGTAGTTGAACCGCTTACTGGGATATATGTCGAAGAGCCGGATGATTTATCAGAATAATTCTGCAGGAACTTTATGCTGCTCTTCGGGTAACCAATTATAAAATAGGCATTCGAAGCGCTTTCTTCAGAATATTCAAGCTTGTTTAAATTAACTTTAACAATTGTTGCAATCGGCTCGCCCGTCCTGTCGTTCTCATCTGCAAACTTTGAGACTACTTTATAGTCTATGCTGCCCCCATAATTATTTTCCATCCATCCGACTATATTCGCTTTCAGATTCTCTTCCGCGTCAAAATTTTCAAGTGCAACACCAGATATTTCCTCTATACCTTCCGTATTTATATTCCCAAATCCCACTGAAAACGAGAGGGCATTGCCCTCCTCCCTTGAGAGAATTGAATAAGGTATATCCAGCTGCACTATCTGCGTAATTATATTCGTATATTGCTCATCTGTAGTTGCGTTTGCCATTCCATATTTAATCTGTTTAAGCGTCTCATTAGACTCTTTCAATCTCATTATATTCTCAAGTTCTTTCGCGACGGCAGTGCCAAAAACATTCATCTGAGAGTCTAGGTTTTTTATCCTTAATTCATATTCACTTGTCAGGTTTATTGCAGACTCCCTCAAACTTCCAAGAGCAACATCAAATACTCTTTTTGAAGTTATGCCATCATTTCTCACGAGGTCTACTGCGACTTTGTAACCTGCAGTATTAATATTTCTGTATCTATGGGTGATTGTTTTGCTGTTGACAGTTGCAGTCTCTCCGTCTCCAAAGTCCCATGAAGCGGACATAATATTCGCAGGGGTAATTATGCTAAACTGATTTGCCACCCCTGCCAAAACTACTTTTGGACTGATGTCAAAATCAAAACTGGGAGTTATAGATATGTTTAGAGGGCTTGGGAGTATTGCCTTTCCGCCAAGGTAAAGATAGAGCTTTGTAACGTTTGAGTTCAAAGGTGTTTTAATTCCTGTCTTTTGCAAGTCAATTATCAGCGGTTTTATTGTAGTTATCTTTGAGCTCTCTTTTTGCAGTTCATACATGGTATCTTCAAATAATGTTCCGCCCCTTGCGCTGTAAGTCAATCCAATGGAGCTAAAAGTTATCTGCTGGTCTATTCCTTCAATTTTGAAAGGTATTATGCATCCTGCGGTGCAGTTTCTGTCATAATTATCCTGGATGTATTGGTTAAGGTAACTTGTTAACATCTCATCATTGTTCTGCTTTGCAAACAAACTCTCGTTTACAACAAGTGTTCCAATT